>JAQUVJ010000010.1:0-3400 GCA_028693395.1 Candidatus Nanoarchaeia archaeon
ATTTTTTTAATTAATTTTCATTTATCAGCTTAGAAAATAATTCTCCTTTATCAGTTTTAACAATTGCATTTATTGTTTGATTTATTGAATAATTTTTTTCATTATTATTTAAAATAATTCTATAATCTTTATAATTATTATCAAGATAAAAACATTTTTTATTATTTTCAAATTTATTAAAATCACATTTTTCAAAATTTGAGAAATATAATATAGCTGGAACATAAAAAACATTTTGAATTTCTTCACTTAATATATCATTATAATTATTAATATTTAATTGATACAAATCTATTGAATCAAATAGTGAATTGAAATAATGTTTTGAATAAAATATTATTGATTCACTATATGGTTTTATATGAGTAATATTTAATAAAATTCCTTCTGGTTCTAGACTAGTTTCTTTCAATTCTTCAGAAGTATTATGATCTAAATATTTGAAAATTTTTGCATCGTATTTATCAGAAAGAAATGTTCTGATTTTATCAATTGAATCATTATATGATTTTTCTAATGTATCATAAAATAATTTTGAATTAAATAAGATTTTTTCGGGATATATTTCTTTTTCTAATAATTTTAAATAGAAATCATAAATATTTTTTTCATAAATTTCAATGTAATTATAATGATAAAAATTATCATATTCTCCTTTTCCATAATAATTTTTTATCAATAAGAAATCTTTATCTTTGATGTATTGTCCGTTATCTAATTCATTAATGTAAAATGAATAATAAACAATTTCATTATCATAAATTCCAACATCTAATTTTTTATTATCAAAAATATAAATGTAATATTTTTTATCAATATTTCCTACTGAAAAGGATAAATATCCAAAATCTTTTACAAATTTAGAACTCACAATCTTTTCATCATTAAATCCAAACATATTTTGAATTAGAAAATTTCTAAGAGAATTAAAATCTTTTTTATCATAATTATGTTCTAATTGATTTTTTAAACTTTTAATTATATCTTCTGTTTTAGTTCCATAGATTTCATCAATTTTTTCTAAACTACTATTATATATTTCTTTATCTAAAAAATCATATTTTATGAAAAATAAATCATCATTAAATATTATTGGGAAAAAATTATTATTAAAAAAATTATTTATAATCTTTTTAAAGAAATTGTCATTATTTAGTTCTTCAGGATAATATGTATTAATCATATCTAATGACACATTTTCTTCTAAAGGATTAAATAATAAACCTTTTGCTGCTTGAAAAGCATAATCATAGTCATTTTTAGGATCAAATCCATCATTATTTATATCATCTGATAGATTTTTTTGTATAGTACTATCATCTTTTGTTGAATTAAAAAAAGATATGACTCCTGTAGAAATAATGATAATTGTAACTAATAATATTATAGGATATAAATGAAAATCTCCTTTTTTAAAAAGTTCCATGAGATATTAATAATAAAATTATTTATAAATTTATTTAATATTGATTTGTAGTAATTATTAATATAATTGAAAATGTTAAATAAAAAATATTAAATAAAAAAATATTAAATAAAAAATATTAAATAAAAAAATATGAGATAAAAAAATTGATAATTAAATAAATAAAAAAATTATAATAATTTAATCTTATGTTTACTTAAATAAGAATAAGGAATAATGTGTTTTATTTTATTTTTATCTAAAGCTTCTATATCGAATATATTTTTACTAACAATATTATAAACTTCTCTATTGATTTCTATTTTATTTGAAGTAATATTTTTTCTAAAATAAATTCCAGATAAAAAATTAGTTAAATAATTACTTATAGATATTGTGAATAATATTAAAAATACTAATATTACACCTAGAGAAAATATAAATGCAATTATAGGTAGTACATTTAATTCGTTTATTGAATAAATAAATGCAATTATTATTATGATTATTTCTAAAATTTTTGAGAATAATTCTGAATAATTAATATCTAATTTTAAAATTTTATTTATGTTTTCATCTACATTAAATTCTTTAAATATTTTTAATAAAGACATACTAGCTATTTTTGAAATCAAAAAACCAGATAATAAAATAATTAATGCTTTTGAAAATACATTAAATAATAATGTTATATCAATCATTTAGACCCTCTTTTAGTATTTGTTTTATGTAATCATTCTTATTGTTATCTTTTTTTGTTTTAATAAATGAAATAGAATTATCATTTTGTATTCTAGGAATTACATGCATATGTGTATGAAATACTTCTTGACCTGCTGCTTTATTTGTGTTCATTAAGATATTTACACCATCATATTCTTTTAATAAGATTTTTGATATTTTTGATGCTAAAATTAAAGCTTTTTGGTTAAAATTTTCATCATTTAGAAAATTTTCACTATGTTTTTTAGGTATAATTAAAGTGTGACCTATGTTTATTGGATCTATATCTAAAAAAGCTAATAAATCAGCATCTTCATATATTATTTCACTTTGAATTTTTTTATTTGCTATATCACAAAAAATACACATTGTTATCACATTTTATTTTGTTTTATAATATTTAAATGTTGTTTATTTTTATTATTTTTATTTTTTAATATATTTTATAATTATCTTTTATATGTTTTTTTATTTTCATATTTTTATTGGATTTATATTATTACTTTTTTATTACTTTTTTATTAATTTTTATTATTTTTTGTTTTTATTATTTTTATATGTTATATTGCTCTTTTAATTTTTTTTCAAATTTATCAATTTTGATTCTTGTCTTTTTTAAACTTTTATTTGAATAATCTATTATAAAATTTAAATAATCTTGAGATATTAATAATTCTTTTCCATTATATATTGGAACATCAATTTTTTCTGATGACATGATCTCTATCATTATTCTTTTTTTTGTAGCCATTATTCCACTATGTTTAAACCCTACAAATTTTGCAATATCAAGTATTTTTTGTGCACTTTCTAAATCTTTTGCACAAACATGAAGAATTGCTGATTCTTGTTTTATATTTCCTATGTTCTTATTCTTTTTCATTTCTTGAAAAATTTGATCTTCTAAACTTAATTTTTTAATATAATCATGTGTTGCAAGATACCATATTGTGTCTTTTTTTATACCACTAAGTGTTTCTCCCATTATCAATATTCTTCCTGCACATGAACTTGTTGTGTAGAATTCAGGTATAGAATTAATTAAATTAACTAAATTTAATATTTCTTTATCAACAAATCCTTTTCTAGATTTATCTTTTTTATTTTCTTCAATGTTTTTTTCTAAAATAGAAACATATTCTTTTTTATCTTTTTCAAATCCCATTTTAGTAATTATATTTTTTTGTGATATATTAATTTTTAGATTTTTTCTTTTTTATTAAAGATAAAAATAAATATAAATTTAATAATATTAATTTTTTTAAAATATAA
>JAQUVJ010000010.1:3500-5612 GCA_028693395.1 Candidatus Nanoarchaeia archaeon
ATTTTAAAATATTATTAAAAATATAAACATAGAAAATTAATAAAATATAGAAAAAATAAAATAATTTATTCTTCTGCTTGAGTTTTTGGTTTTGAAGAAATTGCTGCTCTATTTACAATCATTATATCTCCTACTGCCATAACTAATTGATGTGGAACGATTACTCCTTTTGCACCATTTACCATTTCAGAAAGTAATGAATTTTTTGTTGCAATAATTCTCCAACCTGTTACTTTATTAGAAGAAACTACTGCTTCATCTAAATCTCCAAAATATTCTCCAGAACTTGTAAAAACTTTCATATCGTATACGTCACTAATGTAATGTGTCTTAAGCATAATATTCACCTATTTTAATATTTAATATATATACATATTTATAAATGTTACCTCATTCTGATTAGTAGTAATCATTAAATTTTTAATAAAAAAAATTATTAAAAAGGATTATAATTAAATTCTTTTAAGATTCACATCATTTGTTTTATATATAATAAATAATAAAAAATAATAAATATAAATCAAATGTAAAATAAAAAGAACCAAATAGAAAAAAAAAATTAATAAAATTTTAATTAAAAAGAAATCTAAAATTAATATAAAAATAATATTCAAGATTATAAATAAATTAAAAATAATATAAAGAATTAAAAGAATTATAAAAAATAAAAAAAATCTAAAAAATTAAAAAGAATATAATGAATAAAAAAAAGAAAGAAAAATAAAAAAATAAAATTTATTTACAAAGTGAAGAAATTTGTTTTAAATTTCCTCCTTCAATTAAAACATCATTTTTCAAACAAACCATTACAGGTAATTTTACATTTGAAATATCTTGTATCTTTTCTTTAAAACAATCTTTGAATATTTCAACAATTCCTGGATTTGATATATCATAAAATGTTACTGAATCATCATATAATTTTTTATCTGAGAAATAAATAATATCTGATTGTTCATTCATACAAATTTTCTTATTTGATAATTCATATAATGTTTCAATATTTGAATAACTTATATTTTCTTTTTCTAATAATTGATAATTGAACCAAATTTTTGTATTTTGAATTAATACTTCTAAATAATCTGATAATGCTAAATCTGATTTTTCTGTTTGAATGTATTCAATTATACTTTGTTTTATTTCATCAAATTCAATAGTTTGTTCTGGGAATTTTTCATAGACATAAACAATATGATATCCAGAAAAAGCTGTATAATTTGATTCTACAATACCATCATAAATTCCACTTTCATTTACACTATCAACTGCTTTTTGGAATGGTTCAACTACACTTCCTTCATAAAATTCAAAATTTGTTGCTTCAATTGAATCATTTTTGTATTTTTGAACTAATTCTTCGAAATCTTTTGTTTCTTTAGCTTCTTCTAAAATTGTGTTTGCTAATTCTTTATCACTTACTAAAATATGACTAACATTAAATTTCTTTGGTTCTTCAAACATATATTGATTGTTTTCGTAAAACTCTTTTGCTTCATCTTCAGTTACTTTAACAAATGGTCTAATATTTTCTTCTATAAATTTACTAATGATTATTGCGTTTTTTACATATGTTTTAAATGAATCAAATGAATTATTTATACTTTCTAATGCAACTTTTAAATCATTAACTGTTCCACCAGATTGTGATGCTAAAGCTTCAATATATTGATCTACTTCATCGTCTGTTGTTGTAAAATTGTTGTCTTGAGCTTCTTTTAATAATACACTATCATTTATGAAACTTGATAATAAAGAATCTTGATCCATTCCTGAATTTCTATTTAATACATCTTTTAAATCATCCATTTTAATTTCTTGGTCTCCAATTAAAAATACGTATTGAGGAGTCTTAATTATGTGAGTATTTGTTGAAGTTAATACAACAATTGCTACTAAAATTAATAATCCAAAAATTATTGTTAAAGATGAAATCAAGAATTTTTCTGTGCTTTCTACTCTTTCAACAATTTTATTTTCCCTTTTTTTCGCCTTTTCTTTAGTTTCATTAGATAAACTTGTGTTTAATTTATCTTTATTTTTTGTATATTTTGGGGCTTTTGTTTCTTTTGACATTAAATCACCTAATAATAATTATAAATAATTATATAT
>JAQUVJ010000010.1:5712-21650 GCA_028693395.1 Candidatus Nanoarchaeia archaeon
AAAAAAACAATCTAAACAAAACAAATAAAACAAAGAAATAAGTAAATAATAAAAAATGTAAAATATAAAAAATAAAGATTATCTCTTTTTTTTATCAAAATTACAATAATCATATACAGGACAAGATTTACATTTTGGATTATAAATTAAACAATGATTTTGACCAAATTTTACAAGAACTAAATTTATGAAATTCCATTCTTTTTTTGGAAATATTTTCATTAACTCAAATTCTGTTTGTGTAGCATCTTTTGTTTTTAAAAATAATCTATTAGTTAATCTATGAACGTGTGTATCCACACAAATAAAATCGTCTTCATAACACATTGTCATAACCAAATTAGCAGTTTTTCTACCAACTCCTTTGATTTTTAATAATTCTTCATGAGTTTTTGGAACTTCTCCATTGTGATTATCTATTAAATATTGACAAATAAATCTAATTGTTTTTGCTTTATTATGATAAAAACCAATTGATTTTATTATATTTTCAAGTTCTTCTAAAGGAATTTTTAAGATTTCTTGTGAATTTTTTGCATGATTTCTCAATTTAGAATAAACTTTAAATGTTACAGGATCTCTACTTCTTAAACTAAGAATTGTAGCTATCAAAATTTCAAAACAACTTATATCTTTAAATTCATCTCTTAATTGTTCTATTAATGGATCTTTAAAAGGAATTACGAATTCTTTTAATGTTTCAAAGATATAAATCATGTCTTCTTTTTTATTTATTTTTTTCATTTTAATCTTTATATTTTTTTCAATTATATTTAATATTTTGATATTTTATTTTTTCTTATTTTAATGTTTTATTATTATTTTTATATTATTTTTATATTATTTTTATTATTAATTTTTTATTTTAATATATTATATTAATAACGTAATAACAAAATACTAATAAAATTATATTAACATAGTAATTAAATTATAATATAATAAAATAACAATAAATCATATAAATTAATTAATAAAAGTACTTTTATAAATAGCATATTTTCCTTTCTTTTCAATAATTTCTGCATTTCCAAAAGTTTCTTTCATTAAATCTTTAAAGTTTTTTCCTCCTTTATTATGTCTTGAGACTACATATAAGGATGCATTTTTATTTAAATGATTAAATGAATCTTTTATTAAATTATTACAAATTAGATTTCCAGCGCTTTGAGGGGGATTAAACAATATGTAATCATACTTTTCTTTTATGTTTTCAAATCCATTACTTTCAAAAGCATTAATTCCTTTGTCTAAATTATTTAATATTATATTTCTTTTAGCAACAAATACTGCTCTAGAATTAATATCAATCATATCAACTAAAAGATTTTTATTTTTTTTCTTTAACGATATTCCTACAAAACCATAAGCACATCCAAGATCTAAAATTTTTTGTTCTTTATTTATTTCTTTTTTATTTATTAGTTTTTGATTTGTTTGTTCTTGATTTAATTCATTAGAATCAATAAATTCATTTTGAAAAAATGATTCAACTAACATTTTTGAACCATCATCTATACTGTTTTTTGAAAAGATTGAATTTGATGTGAAAAATTCTAAGTTATTTTCCAATACATTGTCTTTTATTCTAAAAACTCTAAATTTTGTACTAGGATTTTTTGTAAAATAATGTTCCATAAATAAAAAAATATTAAAGAGTATAAAATACTTATTATTTTTATTATTTTTATTTTAATTTTGTTTTTTAATTTTTTTATTTTATTTTTTTATTTTATTTTTATTTTTTTATTTTATTTTTATTTTATTTTTATTTTATTTTTTTATTTATTTCATATATAAATTATTAATTTTAAATGAAAATTATTTACTATTTTAAACATCTTTTATAATTTATTAAATCTTTGGATTCATAATATATAATAAAATAACATCAGATAAAAATAAAAAAAGTTTATAAAATAGAATGTATTAAAAAAGTCATGGATATTGAAATTCGAAAAAAAAGTAAAGAATTATTAGAAAAAGAAAGTAGAAGAGTAGAAAGAATATCAAGAGAATACGAAGCATTTAATAATCACTTAAAAATAATCTCTAATTTCGATCAAAAATTTGAAAAAGAATTTGAAAATCTAAAAAAATTAAGAAACATAAAATTTGATCTTGATACTAAAAGACTTAGTTATGATGATTTATACAATACAATAAATGATTCATTTAAATTAATATATAATTATAAAGATGAAGTAGAGTTAATAAGTTTAGATGTTGGCTATTTAATTTATGATTATATAAAGAGTATTATGTTTTGCTCATTTGATTTTTTATTAATTATTGAAAAGGAAATGCAAAAAAATGGTTATATAATAAAAGAAGTTTATGAATCAATTTTGGAAATAAATAATTATCTTTTTAATTTTTCTAATAATTTAATAAATATTTTAAATAAAAAAAATAATTTAGATTTAATAGACAAGAATTTTCAAAATAAATCTATCGAAGAATTACTTGAACATAACATAAAATATACTAATTCCATAAAGAGTAGAAGTTTTTCAATATTTGGTTATTTTAGTCAATATATGTCCATGATAAAATATAACCAACAACATAGTAATGAAGAAACATACTTTCATGAAATACCTGGGAAATTAGTTGAAATTCTAAATAAATTTAGTAATGATATTGGATATTTTTTAAATTACTCAAATAAATTAATTATTGAATCAATTGAAATAGAAAGAAAAATTTTAATAAAACTTACTGAATATGAAGAATTAATAGAACATATTAACATGAATGATTTTTCTTTTTTTCAGAAAAAAAATTTTAAAAAACTTCATGATAAAATTAATAGATTAAATTCTAAAGAAGTTGAAGGTATTGTTTTTGAAATAGCAAAAGATAAAAAGAAATATGTTGTTAAAAGATTAAAACAAAAATATAAAATAATTAAAAGAAATGTTCCAAGGGGATATAGAATTAAACCAAAGAATATTTCTAAATTTAAGTATTGATGATTAGTCTATATTTAATTTAGATTATTATTATAATTATTAAGTTATTTTTATTTATGTTATCATTTTATTTTTTTACTATTTTATTATTATATTAAATTGTTATGTTATCATTATTGTATAATTATTATGTAATTTTACTTTCGTTATATTTTTATTTTATATTTTTTATATATTTTGTTTTTTACATATTTTTTAGATATTATTTTTACATATTATTTTTTATATTATTTTTTATATTAAAATTAGTTATTATTGAATAAAACTCAATTAAATTAAGAAGATTTAAATATATTTTATTTATACTTTTTATATAATATAAATAGTTTATTAAAAATAATCAAACAAAATTCAAACAAACGTGATAAAAATGGAAAACGCAAATCATTTAATTCAAGAAAAGGTTAGAAAATTAAACGAAATTAGAGATAGTGGAATAAATCCATATCCGTATTCTTATAAAATAGATATAAAATCTAATGATTTAAAAGATAAATATAATTATCTAAAAGAAGAAGAAGATTCAAAAGATGTATATAGTGTTGCTGGAAGAATTATTGCACTTAGAAGAATGGGAAAAGCAACTTTTGGAAGAATAAGAGATAGTGAAGATGAATTACAATTATATTTTAGATTTGATGATGTTGGTGAAGAACAGTATAATTTATTAAAAAAATCAGATGTTGGTGATATTGTTGGTGTAAAAGGTCATGTTTTTAAAACAAAAACAGGAGAAATTACTTTATATGTTGAATCATATGAAATGCTTTCAAAATCAATTAGACCAATGCCTGAAAAATATCATGGAATTCAAGATTTAGAATTAAAATCTAGAAAAAGATATCTTGATTTAATTACAGATCCTGAATCTAGAAAAAGATTTAAAACAAGAAGTTTAATAGTTAGTGAAATTAGGAATTGGTTAAACAACGAAGGATTTATGGAAGTTGAAACTCCAATATTACAACCATTATATGGAGGTGCTGCTGCGAGACCATTTGTAACTCATCACAATGAATTAAAGATGGATATGTATCTAAAGATATCACCAGAATTATATTTAAAGAGATTGATTGTAGGAGGTTTTGATAAAGTTTATGATATGAATAAAAACTTTAGAAACGAAGGTGTTGATAAAAGTCATAATCCTGAATTTACAATGATTGAATGGTATGAAGCATGGACTGATTATAAATTTCAAATGGAAAGATTTGAAAATTTAGTATCTCATTTATGTAAAATGGTTCATGGAAAATATACAGTAGAATATCAAGGAGTAGAGTTAAATTTTAAACCACCATGGACTAGAATGACAATGGCTGATGCTATAAAAAAATACGCAGATATTGACATATTAAAAATGGATAGAGATGAATTAATGCAATATGCAATCGATAATAGAATGGAATACAATGATGATATGAATAAAGGTCATTTAATTAATTTAATTTTCGAAGAAAAATGCGAACATGAATTAATTCAACCAACATTCATAACAGAACATCCTATAGAAATAAGTCCATTAACAAAAGAATCCAGAATGTTAGGAAAGGAGTTTGTAGAAAGATTCGAACCTTTTTGCTTTGGAATGGAAATAGGAAATGCTTATAGTGAATTAAATGATCCTATTGAACAAAGAAGAAGATTAGAAGAACAAGCAAAAGCAAGAGAAACAGACGAAGAAGCACATCCAATGGATGAAGATTTCTGTGAAGCTATTGATTACGCTATGCCTCCAACAGGCGGTGTAGGACTTGGTGTTGATAGAATTGTAATGCTTTTGACAAATTCAGCAACAATAAGGGATATAATTTTATTCCCAACTATGAAAAAAGAGGAGAATTAATTATATTTTTATTATTGTTATTTTATTTTATGATATTTTATAATATTTTATTTTTTATATTATATATTATAGTATTTTATTTTAATAATATTTTTTAATTTAACTTATAATAATTATTATAATAAAATAAAATAATTAAAATCAATAAAAATTAAGATGAAAAAAATTAAATAAATAAAACAATACAATTTAATAATATATTAAAAAAATAAAAAAAATTATATAAAAGGTAAAAAAATGCATAAATATTATTGTTTCAAAGATTTTCAAATAGATGAAATAAAAAAAATGGAATCTTTTAAAAACATTAAAAAAAACACAAAAGAAGATAAAATATGCTTTTTTATTGAAGATACACAAATAAAAGAAAACTTTGATTTTATATTATCTTCTAAATCTGATTATATTTTATATTCAAAAACAAATTCTTTAAACAAATTCATTTCACTAAAAAACGAATATGAAAAAAAGAAAAATAGAAGATTATTATTTATTAATACAATTTTAAAAATAAACAATTTAAATGATTTTGATATATTTACAAACTTTGAATTTAACAATTCTAATGATGGAATTTATAAAACATCAAATTATGTAAATTATAAATTTTCAAATCTATTAAAAGAAAAAAATAAATTTTACTTTTTTGATATAGATATGATAGAAAAAGCAAATAAAATAAATTCAAGAATAATAATTAGATTAAGAGAATCAATAAAAAATCTTTACAAAAAGAAAATAAAATTTATTATAACAGATACATCAAAAAGAAATTACAACAAAGATTCATTAATAGATTTTTTATACTATTTAGGAATAAAAGATAAAAAATATAGTAAAGATTTATTAGACTATGATTTATTTCAAATAGATAAAACTTTAAAATTTAATTAAAAAAATATATAATTTAAAAAATGAAAATAATAAAAAATAAAAATATTAAATAATAAAAACAAGTAATAATAATTATAAAAAGTAATAATAACAGAATAAAACAATAAAATTCAAAAAATAAAAAATAGTAAATAAGGAATAAAAGAAATAATATTAATAAATCATAAAGAGTCAGTGATGATCGGAGTAACTACTGATAAACCAAAGAATGATGAAACTCGCAGCGGCTGAGACTCTTATGTTTTCTTTTTTATAAGATATAGAACTTTCATCAATTATTATTAATGATAAAATTAATCAAAAAAATAATAGAAAATTTAAAAAAATAAAAGTAAAAGAATAATAGAAAGATTATAAAAAATAAAATTATATAAAATTAATATATTAATATAAAACAATTATAAACATAAATAATTATATAATAAAGAAAATTACAATAATATGCCAATGATGATATTTTATGAGGACTGAATATAAAATGATGAGGGTGAACACCTCTGAGGCATATTATAAAATTTATAATAAAAAATTAAAATAGAAAATATAAATAGAAAATAATAAAATACTTAGAAATAAATAATAATGATGATAATAATTTAAATAAAATGAAATAAAAAAATATTAATAATAAGAAGAACACAATAAAATAATTATAATAAAAGAATACAATAAAAAATGAATAAATAAAAATATATTATAGAAAAATTATGATAAAATTAAGAAGTCAATGATGATCGGAGTAACTACTGATTTTGTGATGAGGTGAACACCAGCTGAGGCTATCTTATTTAAATTTAAATATATATTTCTAAAAAATTACAAGATAAATTTTTTAATGATTTTAATAATTCAAAAATGATAAAATATATTATTATAAATAAAATAGAATTAATAAGGTTATTAATACTTTTAAATCAATAATATAAAATATTTTTAGAATGATATAATAAAAATAAAATGGCAAGGTAGGGATTTGAACCCCAGTAAGCACTAAGCTAACAGGTCCTAAGCCTGTCCCGTTTGACCGCTCCGGCACCTTGCCATAATTAATACTGATATTTTAATTTCATTTATAAATCTTTTGATAATATAAAGTTTTATATAGAAGCTATTTTCTATCAATATATGGAATTTTGGCATTATAACGAAATATTTTATAATGAGTATCATTTCACTTTAAATGACCTTCTAGATAGAACTTCGTACTTAAATAAAGAAGAAAAAAAAGAATTAGAAAGAGCTTATGAATTTGCAAGAAATAAACACGGAAATCAAAAAAGAGTATCTGGTGATGAATATATAGATCATCCTTTAAGTGTTGCTATATTTTTAACTTCATTTAATGCAGACTTAACTACACTTCAAGTAGCACTTTTACATGATGTTTTTGAAGATACTAAAACAACCTTACATGAAATAAAAAAAGAATTTAATTCAGAAGTAGAATATTTAGTTGAAGTATTAACTAAGGTTAAAGAAACAAATGATTTAAAAGATCAAATTGATGCTGCAAAAATTAATTATATAAAAAAAATCTTACTTGGAACAATAAAAGATTTTAGAATTATTTTAATAAAATTATGTGATAGATTACACAATTTAATAACTTTAAAGTATATGGACAAAGAAACACAGAAAAGAATTGCAAAAGAAACATTAGAAGTTTATGCACCAATTGCAGCAAAACTTGGAATATACAATCTAAAAAATCCTTTAGAAGATTTATCTTTTAAATATCTTTATCCTGAAGAATATAAAGATCTAAAAAATCAAGTAGGAGAAAAAATAGAACACAGATATAACTACGTAAATCAATATATTGGAAAAATTAGACAATTATTAGACAAATATAATTACAATTATATCATTTTTGGAAGAGCAAAGAATCTTTACAGTATATATAATAAAATAAAAAATTATGGAAAATCTTTAGAAAATATTTATGATTTATTTGGAATTAGAATAATGGTTGATAACATCGATGAATGTTATGAAGTTACTAAAATAATATTATCAAAATGGATTTTAAAAAAAGGAAGATATAAAGATTATATTAAAGATCCTAAAGAAAATGGTTACAAATCAATTCATCTTACATTAGAACCAGAAGAAAAAAAATTCATTGAAGTACAAATAAGAACAAAACAAATGAACTACGAAAATGAATATGGACTTGCAGCTCATTGGAGATACAAAGGAGATGAAGAAGATAGAGAATTTGATAAAAGAGTTGCATGGATAAAACAAGTAATTGATTGGAAAAAAGAATATGCTGATAAAAATGAATTCATAAGAAATCTTAATGTAAATTTATTTAAAGAAGAAATTACAGTTTTAACTCCCAAAGGAGACCTTATTGATTTACCAAAAGGATCAACACCAATAGATTTTGCATATACAGTTCATACGTCAATTGGAGAACATTGTAAACAATCAAAAGTAAATGGAAAAATTGTTCCTTTAAATCATGAATTACAAAACAATGATGTAGTAGAAATACAAGTTGGAAAAAATATCAATGTATCAAAACAATGGTTAAAATTTGCAAAGACAAATTATGTAAGACAAAAAGTTAGAAGATCATTAAATATGCCAATGAAACATATGATAAAAAAAGATGAAGATGAAAATAAATTAAAAATATTAAAGATATCAATTAATAATATAGAATATGATAATTTTAAATTATCTACTTGTTGCATGCCAAAGATTGGAGATAAAGTAATAGCAATTTTAGAAAATAATATTTATACAATTCATAAATATAATTGTAGTAATATTAATTTAAATCAAAACAACTTAATTAAAGATGTTAAATTAATATACAATCACGAATCAATAATAAATGTAAAAGTTGTAGTAAATGAAAAAGAAATAAAATTAAAACAAATTTTAAATGGAATTGCAAAAATGAATTTAGACATAATTTCATTATCTACACAATATAAACATAATAAATTACATATCAAATTAGATTTTATGTTATCTGATAATTTAAAAGATTTTTTAATTAAATTAAAAAAAGAAAAAGGAGTTAATAATTTAGAAGTTTTAAACATTGATTATTGGCTTTAGATTTTTAAAAATCACTAAAAAAAAAGAAGATAAAAAAACAAAAAAAATAATAAAAATAAATATAAAACAAAAAAATAATAAAAATTAAAATAGATGTTTTAAATGAATTATATAGAAATAATTAAAGAAGAAGTCAAAAATAATAAAAAAAAATTTTATTTATTAGTAAAAACAAATAAAAACAATTCAGAAATAATAGATTATCAAAATGATACAATTTCATTAAACTTAAAAGAAAAACCAATTGAAGGAAAAGCAAATAATGAAATCATTAAATTTTTCAAAAAAGAACTAGACTTAAAAATAGAAATTATCACAGGAAAAACTTCTAAAAAAAAAATGATAAAAATAATTAATTGATTTTTTCAAAATTGTTAGAAATAAAAAAATTATTTAATTTCTAATAATTTTCTTTTTGTTGTTTCTAATAAGGTTTTAGGGATTGTTATTTTTAACAAACCTTCTTTATATTCTGCACTTGATTTATCAATGTCTATATTTTCTGGTAAACTAAAATGTCTATAAAAACCAGTATAATTTCTTTCTATTTTACAAAACCCTTTTTTATTTTCTTTTGTTTTATACTCATTTTTTGATTCAGCTTTAATATCTATTGAATTGTTATTTAAATCAATTTTTATATCTTTTTTTTCAATTCCTGGAATTTCTACTTCAATGATAAATTCATTTTCTGTTTCATAAATATCTGATATAGGTTTTTTGTAATTACTTTCTATTAATTCTCCATTTTTATTATTTTTAAAATCACTTAATAAATTTTTATTTCCAAAATTCCATGGATCTTTTTCAAAAAAATGGTCAAACATCATATCCATTTGCTCTTGCATTTTTTGTATTTCATCCCATATTGTATATCTATTCATAAAAACACCTCGTAATTTAAAACAATGATTATAGTATAAAAAAATATATAAATTTTAGGAATTTTAAATATTTACAAATATTTTATATAAAAAATAAATTGATTAATTTAATTAATATAATAAATATTAAAATAAAAACTTAAATATATTTGAGAAAACAGAAAAACCATCCAAAGGTGGAATAGGTAACATGTTTAATCCAAATAACAATAAATTAATCTTCTTTGTTATATTTAATACTTCTAAGAAATCATTATATTTTTTATCGTTATATTCCTTAAAAATCATCATATAATATTTCTTTGGTTTTCTTAAAATAATCATTGCAATTAAAAATAATATTAAATTCACTAAAGGACCTGCAAAAGCAATTAAAGACATTTGTAAATTATTTAATCCCATGATTGGAAAAGAAACATATGCAGGAATTATAAAAAAGAAATTTAATCCTATTAATCTCAATAACAAAGCTAAAAATAAAAATTGATAAGCCGCATTAAAATAAGCACTTGATCCAAAAGCCATTGCCATAAATTTATGTCCTAATTCATGTAAGATTATTGCTGGACCAAAGACTAAAATTGATTTAATAAATGCAGACTTATCAAATAATCCTATAAATCCTGTTCCACTTGCATAAACAAATGAATTTCTTTTCTTAAAAAGACCCATAAAAATTATTCCAACAAAAATAGTTACAATAACTATTTCAAATATCTCTTTTATTGTAAAAAACATTTTAATCCTTTATTTTTATTAATTTTTTATTATATAATAAAATCTTCTTATAATTTTCTTATGTAATAATATATTATATTAAATAATTTAAATCATTTATAAAGATTATTACTTTTTATTTTAATTTTATAAAATAATATGTAATATAAAACAATCATAAAAAAATAATTATAAAATAATGATAAAATATAATCTTAAAAAACAAAAGTAAACAAATGTTTTTAAATCAAATAAAATTCCTAAATATATGATTTTAAAAAAACAAGCTATAGACTTTATTGTAACTGAAAATCTTACACAAAAATACATGAGTTTAATCTCAAAAACAAAAGGAAGTTATAAAATATTTCTTTTAGATAAAATTGAATTAGACACTATATATTGCCTAAGACAGATATCAAAAGAAAACGATATTCCATTAGATAAAATCAATTTCTGTGGATTAAAAGATAGACATGCAAAAACATTTCAATATATTACAATTCCATCAATGTATAAAATTGATGTAAAAAGATATAAATTATTTAACATAAAACATATAGGATACACAGAAGAAAAATTGAGATTAGGATTAAATAAATCAAATTCATTTGAAATAACCGTTAGAAAACTTACAGACATAGAAGAAAGTGATCTAAATAGAAACATAAAACATATTCCTTCACCAAGAAACATATATATTCCAAATTACTTTGACGATCAAAGATTTTCCAATACTGGATTAAAAAAAGAATTACACTTTGATTATATCTTTAGATGGGATCTTAATGGTTTTGTTAGATTTCATTTAACAAATATTATTAATAAAGATGAAAAAGAATTAAGACAAAAGAAAAGAGAACTAGAAGAAATCTTTGAATCAAAAAAATCAAAATTCTTTTCATATGAAAATGTAAAAGGTTCTTTAAATTTACAAAAAATATATGATTTTTACAATCGAAAAAAAGATTTCTTTTTTATATTAAAAACAATAAATAATGAAGATATTGATATGTGGTATAGTGCATTTCTATCATTTTATTTTAACTTTGCATTAGCTAATTATATAGAAAAAAACTATTCAAAAATTAAAATATCTGATTATTATTTAGGTAATTTAAATTATGTTTATAATGATAAAATAAGAAAACAAGACATTGACAAACAAATTCCTTTTATTACTAATGAAAGATTTCCTACAGATTTCTATGACGGAATTGATTTTCCTTATTCAAGAAACAATATTAAATCTATTCTAAAAAAATTGAGAATAAAAGAAAATCTTTCTTTAAGAAACATATTCATTAGAGTTGAAAATTTTGAATATACAATAGAAAAAGACGATATGTATGATGGATACAATAAAGTAATTTTTAAATTTAATTTACCTAGTGGTTCTTATGCTACAAACTTTGTAAAATATCTTTTTTTAAAATAATTTACTAATTTCATTTTTTAATTTATCTTTCAATGTTATTATTTTTTATTTCATTTTTTAATATTATATTTTCTTTGTTATATTATTATTAAAAGTTAAAAATAAAAAAATAAAAAAAGGAAAAAATAACTAAAAATAAAAAATATTTATATAAAGTAGATTATTATTATATTTATGATGTACGACTTTGAAATATCAGGAAATGAAATCATTAATAAAAATGAAATGCAAAATAATGGAAATTTCATTGAATCATTTAAAGATAAATACAAAGAAAAATTTGGAATAATTAATAATAATTTATTATTTTTAAATCAATATGAAGCTTTGTATTTATTAGAAAAAGATGAAATAAATGTTTTTTCAAGAAAAAATATAATTAAGAAAAACAAATTAATAAAATTATTTTCAAAAACTAATAAAAATTTTTTAACAAATTACATAATTTACAAAGATTTAGTCTCAAAAGGATATCAAGTAAGAACAGGATATAAATATGGAGCTCAATTTAGAATTTATGAAAAAAATACAAGCATAAAAGATGAGCATTCAAAATGGCTTGTATATCCTGTAAATGAAAAAGAAAAATTCACATGGTATGATTTTTCAGCAAAAAATAGAGTTGCACATTCTACAAAAAAAAGATTAGTTATTGCTGTGTTAGATAATGAAAAAGATATCACTTATTATGAAGTTAAATGGATTAGAACTTAAAATATTAATTATAATAATAATTTATATAAATAAATAAAAAATAAGTACAAAAAAAACTAAATATAAAAAATCAAGATAAAAATGTATATACACAATTTAAATCCAATAATGTTTGATTTAGGCTTCACACAAATAAGATGGTATGGCTTTATGTATTTTATATCATCAATAATTATTTTTTTATTGTTAAAAAAGATAAATAAAAAGAAATTTATTGCAACTGACATAGAAGATCTTTGTTTTCATACAATATTAGGACTTATTATTGGAGGAAGAATTTTTTATTACTTAATTTATAATTTTAATATATTCATAAATAATCCTTTTATATTGATTGATTTTAGACATGGTGGATTTTCTTTTCATGGAGCTTTGTTTGGAGTTTTTTTAGGAGTAATCATTTTTTCTTTAAAAGATTTTAGAAAATATTTATTTTTAAAAAATAAAACACAAAAAAAGAACAAAATTATCTTAAACGAAAATCTACAAAATGAATTAAAAAAAAACAAAATAATATTAAATGAAAAAGAATTAAAATCAATAACTCATTTAATCAAAAATGATAAAAATGATAAGAAAATTGTAAACTATTTTTTTAGAATAGCCGATTATCTATCACTTTTATTTCCTATAGGATTATTCTTTGGAAGAATTGGAAATTTTATTAACTCTGAATTATTTGGAAGACCTACAACAAATGAGATAATTGGTGTTATTTTCAAAGGAGAAAGTATTTTAAGACATCCATCACAACTTTATGAAGCATTTTTTGAAGGATTAATTCTTTTTTTCTTATTATTAATTTTCTATAAAAAAATCTATTTTAGAAAACAAATATGTAAGAAAAATTTTATCAAAAAAGAAAATAATATAATGGAAAACAATAGAATAGAAAATAATAAAATAGATAATAATGGAATAATATTTATTTTATTTTTAATAGGATATTCAATATTTAGATTTTCTATCGAATTTTTTAGAGAACCAGATGTTCAATTAGGATTTTTTAATATTTTAAAATTTAATATATCTATGGGACAAATATTATCATTAATTATGTTTTTATTTGGAATATTATTTTTTTATCTTTTGTTTATTAACAAGAAATTAAAAGAAAAAATTAATAATAATTATAATTATCAAATTACAAATAAGACAAATAAATAAATTAATATAGATTAATCTATTCTTACATATTATAATTAATTGTTTTAATTAATAATTAAAAAGAAATAAGAGATAAAAATGGTAAAATTAATGAATTTTCTATCAAAGAATTATTGCTCTCAAAGAATTGCAAAAGAATGGATTGACGATGGTAGAATAACAGTCAATGGAAAAACAGGTACATGGATGCAAGAAGTTGATCCCAAAAAAGATATTGTTAAGCATAAAAATATTGTAATAAAAGATCAAAGAGAAGCAGTAATTATTATGAATAAACCAAAAGGTTATGTTGTTACATCACTTGAAAATAAAAATGGAGAAAATTCAATATACAAAATTTTAAAAGTTGATCAAAGAGTTGTTCCTGTTGGAAGACTTGATAGATTATCTGAAGGTTTAATTTTATTTACAAACAATGGAGAATTGGCTCAAAGATTAATGAGACCTGAATATAACATAGAAAGAACATATATTGTATATGTTATAGGACAATTGTCTAATGAAAGAATCAAAGATATTAAACAAAAAGGAGTAGACATTGGTGGTCATATTTCAAAACCAAAACAATTCTCACTAATTGAAAAATCAAAGCAAGGAAGAAATATAATATCTGAACTTAAAATTATTTTAACTGAAGGAAAAAACAGAGAAATTAGAAAAATGTTAGATATTTTAGGTTTAAGGGTTATAAAATTAGAAAGAATCAATTATGCAAATATTAAATTAGGAGGATTAAAAGAAAAAAGATATAGATATTTAAATAGAAAAGAAATAGAAGAATTAAAAAAAATGGTAAAAATGGATAATCATGAATCGGATGATTCTTTTGAAAATTCATCTAATGATTCATTTGATTGATCTTCATTATAAAGTTCTATTTTTTCAATATCATTTCCTTTAATATTTGTATTTAAATTATAAATTTCTAAACTTTTCTGAACTTTTTTTGTTTCTTTATCTAATTTATTTAATTCAATCAATTTAGCTCTCTTTTCTATTGTTGGATTTAATATTGAACCTTTTTCATAATCTATTGATTTTTCCAAAATTTCATCTGGTAAAATTTCACAATTTTCTAAAAGTGAAATATATTCATGTGCAAAGAAATTATCAATTTGCAATCTTCTTTTTGTTGAATGAGCAAATCTACCAATAACTCTACAAATCCTATCTCTATCTGCAGGATCTAATTTATCTGCCATATCATATGTTTCTATTTTTTTTAAACTTAATATAATTGGTTCGATTGAATCTTTTGTTATAATATATACATCATATTCACTCATATTATAATGAGTTTTTTCAATTTTATCAATTGTATTATTTGGAACAATTAAAAATAAATCTCTTTTTACATTTTCAAATTTTATATATTTATTTATTTTTTCAGTTTGATCTTTTATGTACTTAGGAAAATTATTTAGATTATCATCTCTTGGACTTTTTGCATCAAATATTATATATTCTCCTGCAATTTTTATACAATTATCAGGTTTTCCAGAATATGGAAAATTTTCTTTATCGACATATTCGACAATATTTATTTGACAAATTTCTCTAATTCTTCTTTCAACATCATCTTCATGATTTTTCCATGTTTTTTTCATTTCTTCAAATCTTAAAGTTTCTTTATTTTTTTCATTTTCTTCAAGTTCTAATCTTCTTTTTTCATAAGTTTCTTCTTTTGCATTTGATCTTAGTATCATTTCATCATATTTTTTTTGTTGTTCTTCTTTTATTTGTTCAAATTGATTAATTTTTTTATCTAAATTTTTGTTTTCATTTAATAAATTTTCAATTTTTTCTTTTAAAAATTGAATTTCGGAATTTGATTCTATATTTTTTGATTTTAATGAATTTAAACTTTCTTCTAATTGAGAAATTTTCTTTTCGTTTTCTGAATTTTTATGATTAAATTGTTCTATTTTTAATTCTGATTCTTTTATTTTTATTTTTTGTTCTTCAATGTTTTTTTGATTATAATCAATAATTTCTTCTTTATGATTGATTTCATTTTCTAGATTTTCTATTTTTTTTATTTGATTTTCTAGATTTTTAATTTCATCGTATACTAAAAGAAAATTTTCTTTTGTTTTTTTCCAATTAAATAATCTTTCAAAAAAACTTAGTTTTTCTATATTTTTAAAAAAATTTTTTATGTCTTCAATTCCCATAAAATAATAAAATACTAATTTATTTATAAAATTAATTAATCCATGTCCTTTGGT
>JAQUVJ010000010.1:21750-43167 GCA_028693395.1 Candidatus Nanoarchaeia archaeon
ATAATAATTTAATAATAATTTAATAATAATTTAATAATAAAATATTATAATATATTATAATATATTTTTCATTTGAAAATAATCATTCTTCTAAATATAGATTAAATTACAACAAAATATATAAAAGAAAATACACAATATATGATATCTAATAATTTAAGATTTAATTAAGGTGGGAAAAATGAATGGAATGGAAATATATAAAAAAATATCATCACAATTAGAAAAAAAAACAGATTACACACTAAAGATAGTTGAAGAAAAATCAATGGCTCTTTTATTATCAAAAAAAGGAAATCCAATTGGTGAACTACATTATAATCAAAATTTACATCAATTAACATATATTCCTATTTCTTATAGTCAAAGAGATGAAGTTATAAAAGATCTTTTAGAAATTAAAGCATCAGGAAATATATTTTATAACCAACATTCAAATACTGAAAGTTTCTTTCAACCGGAATTACCAGGTTTTTCAATACCTCGTGAGAATTTTTTGAAAGCAGGTTGGCTTTTTAAAAGTTTAAAAAATCTAGATCTTATTGTTGAAGACAATGAAATCCCAAAAGAACAATTATGTCTTGCTTTTAATTAATTTATTTTTATATATATTTTTATTTTTTTATATTTTTATTTTTCTTTAACTATATTATTATTATCGTTAGTATTATTACTATTTTCATCAGAATCATTATTATTACTATAATTAATTATATATTTATTAATATTATATTATTAGTTTTAATTTACATTCATCTAAAAAAATTTCTAATAAATTTTCTATAAAATTAAACTATAAAGTAACAAAACAATTTAATAAATAAAGATAGTAATAAATAATAAAATGGAAAAATCTATGGAATTTAAAAACCAAAAATTTGATGGAAAAAAAAGAAAAGTCTTGTTAATAATAAGAGATGGATGGGGATATAGATTTCCTAAATACAAAAATGCTACAAAGGAGGCACTACTTCCTTTTACTAATAAATTAATGAATGAATATCCTAATGTTTTAATTAAGGCATCACAAGAGGCTGTTGGACTTCCAAAAGGATACCAAGGTAATTCAGAAGTAGGACATATGACTATTGGAGCTGGAAGAATTAATGATGAATCTTTAATAAAAATAAATAAATCTATTGAAAATGGTAGTTTTTATCACATTACTGAATTTAATGAAGCAATCAATAATTGTGAAACCTTTGAAAGTGATTTACATATTATTGGATTAATTCAAACTCAAGGAGTTCATTCTCATATTGAACATTTATATGCTTTACTTAGACTTGCAAGAGATAAAGAATTTAATAGAATTCATATTCATGCAATTACTGATGGTAGAGATGCACCTGTTAAAGACTCTATAAAGCACATAACTAAATTAAAAAAATTCATGGATAAAAATAACTTAGGAACTATTTCAACGATTTCTGGTAGGTTTTACGCTATGGATAGAGATAATAGATGGGATAGAACTAAAGATGCATATGAAGCAATTGTAAATGCCAATTCTATATATACATTTGATGATCCTATTAAATCTATAAAAGAAAGTCACGAAAAAAAGATAACTGATGAATTTATAATACCAAGAATAAATATTAATTATAAAGGATTTAAAGACAATGATTCTGTTATATTCTTTAATTATAGAACGGATAGACCTAGACAGTTAACAAAAGCAATTGTTGAAAATGATTTTAGTGGATTTGATAGAGACAAGAAAAATGTCTTTTTTGTTGCTATGACTGAATATTATAGTTTAATGAATGGTAAAGTTGCTTTTAAAGATGAAACCCCTGAAAATATCTTAGGTGAAGTTATTTCAAAAGCTGGATTAAAACAATTAAGAATTTCAGAAACAGAAAAGTATGCACATGTTACTTTCTTTTTTAATTCACAAATAGAAAAACCTTTTGAAAATGAAGATAGGATTTTAATCAATTCTCCAAAGGTAAGAACATATGATTTAAAACCTGAAATGAGTGTTTATGAAATAAAAGATAAATTAATTGAGCAATTAGAAAAAAATAATTATGATTTAATTGTATCAAATTTTGTAAATGGAGATATGGTAGGACACACTGGAAATAGACCTGCAATTAGAGATGCTCTAAAAGCTGTTGATAAATCGCTTGAAGCAGTTGTTAAAAAAGCTTTAGAAAAAGATTATACAATATTAGTTTTTGCAGATCATGGTAATGCTGAAGATCAAAGAAAAAAATGGTTAACTTCACATACAATTAATCCTGTTCCTTTTATATTGGTAACAAAAGAGCAAGAATTGAAAAATAAAAAATTAAATAAAAATATGGGACTTTCAAACATTGCTCCTACAGTTTTAAAATTATTAAATATTCATATTCCTAGTGATATGACAAAGGAAACCATTATAGATTTTTCAACTTTGAAAAATTAAAGAAAGAATTAATAATAAAATGAAAAAATGGATACAAAAAAAGATAAAATAGAAAATAATTATAATAATAAATTAACATTTAATAAAAAGAAAATAGAAATTGAAATAAGAAAAATATTCAATAATGCTGTTATAAAAAATTATGAATTTTTTATTGAAGGTTTAGTTAGTCCAACTTTTAAGATTAAAATAAATAATCCTTCAAAAACACTGGTTGTAAAATTAACTAAAATAAAAAGAGAAAAACAAATAATAAAGAATAATTTAATTTTAGAATACTTAAATAAAAATAAAATACTAGCACCAAGAATTTACCTTTCTAACAAATTTGAAAAAAAGATAATTACTATTATGAGTTTTTGTAAAGGAAAAAATGCTAAGGAAGTTTATCTAAAATCTAATGAAGATATTAAAAAAGAAATTCTATATAATGCAGGACATTTATTAAAAAAAATACATAATTTAAAGATTCCTCAATTTTGGGAACATCAAAAACATGAAATTAAAGATGTTAATGAATGGAAAAACTGGACAAAAAATAGAATATCAAAATACTTATTATTTATAAAAAATAAAATGAAAAATGAATACAAATCTATTGAAAAAATTTTAAACAATTTCTATAATATATTAGAAAATGAAAAATTCAATTTATCACCTCTACATTGGGACTATCATTTTGCAAATTTTAATGTCAATGAAAAAGGTAAAATAACTGGAATATTTGATTTTGATAATTCAATGAAAGGACATAATCTTGCTGATATTGGACAAACATTATATTGGATAAACTTTCATTTTGATGAAAAAGAAAGATTTTTTTATTTTCTAAATGGATACAAAAAGAAATTTAATAATAAAGAATTAGAGTTAATAAAGGGATATTATTTACTTCATATATTGGCTGTTACAAGAAGTATATGGTTTAAAAAAAGATTAAGATGGATCATTGATAAACATATTATAATGATAAATGATATGATAAAAAATGATATTTTTTAAAAAGTAAACAATCTATATAAATTACTATTCATATAAATTTATAAAGGAGAAGAACTCTCCGTAGTGAATGGCGAAAATTTTTAGAAAAGAATTACATAATAGGTATAAAAAAATAAAAAGTGAATTACCTGTTTCATTACAACAAGATAGTTATTTTTTGATAAACAAAATTAATTTAGATAATTCAAATAAAAACAATATTAGAGGATATATTACTTGTACTGATTTATTTTCAGAATATGATAATGAAAGTGGAGAATATTCAATTAATTTTTCAATAAATCAAATAGAAAATCATAATTCGAATACAAAAAGAATATTTGCTAATGATAAACCATTAGAAGTTATTCTTAGTTTAGAAGATGATATAGAAATGGATATTTCTACTATAAAATTAACAGAAATTAGTTCAATTGTTGCAGATTATGTTTTAAAAAATAATTTGATTTAAATTTATTTATGGTTTTTTTTATAATTTTTAGATCTTTTTATTTAATTTTTTATTGAATTATTATTTTTTCTTTATTATTTTTTCTTTATTTTTATTCCTTTTTATTACTTTTATTTTTATTATTTATTTTTATTATTATTTTTTTAATTTTTTTAATTTTTTATTCTTTTATATTTTTTATTTTTATTTATTCTATATATGTTTATTAAATTATTAAAATAATATTTATCAAAAAATAATAAAAATATAAAACTAAAAATTAGATAAATAATAATATGAATAAGGTAAATAATATTGATAAAATCATTCATGAGAAAAATATAACATTTCAAGTAAAAATTATAAAAAAATTACAATCTCATTAAATTAAATTTCTCATAATATCTTTTGAATATTGATAATCTGGATGAATTTTTTCTAATTCTTTAAATGATTTTGTATGAAATTTCATTCTTCTTTTTATATTGGAATGATATTTTTTATGTAACATTTCATGATATAATACAAAGTTTAAAGCTCTTGGAAATTCTTCTAATCGTTTATCTATAACAATTTTATTATCTTTTGTATAGAATTTTCCAAAAACTCTTCCATTAAATTTCCTAAAATATATTTCATTTGGTAAATCTAATTTTAATTCAAATTGATTATTTATTTTTATGTATTCTTCTAATAAATTTATGTTATTTTTGTATTCTTTTTTTTCTTTTTCTTCATATAATTTTAGAATCCTATTTTGTAAAATAAAATAGTCAGAATCATTATATTCAATATTTAATTTAATAATTTCTTGATATAATTTTTTTAATTTTACTTTGTATACTAAATTTAATTTTGTGTTTATGCAATATTTTGTCATATATCTAACGTATGTGTATATATCTTTATAATCTTCTATATTTTTATTTAATTTAAAGGTAATAATTAAATTAGAAAAAGAAACATTTCCTAAACTTTTTTTCATTCTTGGTCTTATGGATATTTTTATTGAATATTTTTTTAATATTTCTCTAAATTTTTTGTATTCAATCATTGTTTCATTTTTTGATTCTTCCATTTTTATCTTTATAATTTATAAAATTATCTAATATATTTCCCTAAGTTATAAGAATTGTAAATTGCAATATCATCATTATTATATTTACTTCTTGGAGATTTAATTTCTCCTATTCCTAAAGGCTCACTTTGTTCATTTACAATAATGAAAAATGTTTGTAATTTTACTCTTTTTAAAAACATTTCTTTATTAATAATACCTTCATAAAATATATCATTTTTTTTGGAATACATATATGATGATTTTTCATTTATAATTATTGATCTTTCTTTGTTTCTTTCGTAAGATAATTTTAATAAATATTGTGTTGGACCATTTGACCAAAGAATCTGACCAAATAACTTAATTTTTTCATAATAATCTTGATTGTAATCTATTAATTGTAATACTAAATCAATTAACTCATCTTTTATTGTAAATGTTCTTCTATTGTGATCTATTACATATTCAAATTTGTAACCATTTTCTTCTTGGATTTTATTTTTTGAGATTTCTCCTTTTTTATATTTTTTTAAAAAATCTTCTAATTTTATAACTTTATAATTTAAATTAAAAATTTTACAATATTCTTTAAAGTCTTGAATTTTCATATTTATCATTTATTATTTTATACTATTTTTTATTTTAATATTTTTTATTATTTTATTGTTTTTTTATTTTATTAATTCATTATTATTACTATTATTATTATTGGTTTCTTAATTTTATTTTTAGTGTTTATGATTTTTTATTTTTGTATTTATTATTTTTAATAATTATTTTCTATTTGTTAATCTGATAAATAACCTACGATATCACTTTCTATTTCCTTTTTTGAATTTTTTATATCTATTGGATTTAAATAATCTGGCATATCAATAACTAAACTTTCATATTCTCCTCCTTCTCCACAAAAACTGATTTGCATTTTATCATTTATTTTTTCTAATTCTTTAAATATTTTATAATCTATTTCTTTACCTAACATATTAGTATTTAAACCATATGCAAATATTCCTGAAAAAACAATTTTGAAATCTGAATGAATCATTTCTTTTAATAATGTTTTTTCATCTTTATGCCACATTGGTGCAAAAAATTTTATATTATTTTCATAACAAACTTCATTCATTCTTATTCTTTGATATTCTGATTTAATAGCTCCAACAACAATTCCTTGGATTTGATATTCTTTTATTGCTTTTTTTATAGCTATTCTTAAATCATCTAATTCATCTTCTTTTTCTCCTTTGGTTTCTTGAACTATTAAAGGAATATTTAAAGAATCTGAAATCTCTTTTGTTTTACTTATTTTTGGAGTATGAAATAAATAAGAAGATTTATTCTTTGAATCTATTGTTATAAAACAAGAAATATCCCAAGAATAATGCTTAATTAAAAAAAAAGAAAATAATGAGTCTTTACCTCCTGATAAAAGGCATGCGACTTTCATTTTATTATGAATTAAAACATATCCAATAATGGATCGTCTTTTTCTTCTTCTCTTACTTCAATTGTTTCTTCATCATGCTTTTTTACAAGTCTTAAAGCATCAACTGGTAATGTAATTGGAATTGGAGCAACTGAATCAACAAGTTCAACCATAACTTCGTTTTTAATTTTATCAATTCTTTTAATCTTTGCTCTATCTTTCTTAAATGGACCAGAGATGATTTCAACAATATCATTTCTATCAAATGTAATTTCTTCTTTTTTGGAATCAAAGAAATGTTCAAATTCTTGTGGATTTGCTTCTTCTTTTAATAATCCTCTTTGATATGGAACTCCAAAAAGACATTGTTGTGCATCGTATTGAGAATCACATTCTATGAAAATATATCCTCTAATATTTCCAGGACAAAAAGCACTATATACATTCAATCCTTTCTTTGCAACATTATTACCTAATAATTTTATTACTGTTTCTTCTTTTCCTGAAGTTACTTTTGCTACGAATACATGAGTCATATTAATCACTTATTTACAAATGAGATAATAAATATTTAATACCTACTATTACAAATCCTATGAAACCTATTGCTAAAACTCCTAATGCAGTTATTTTTAGAGTAGTTGTAAATTCTTCTTTTGTTGGTTTTCTTGTTAATTTTAATACTCTTTTAGCATTTTTTATAAAATTTCCTATCTTTGATTTTTTATTTGGTGCCATATTTATTCACATTTCCTATTTTTTTGAAATATAAAGTTATATATAAATAATTATATTATTTTTGTTTTTATATATTATTTATTTTCATATTCATTATTTTTTTAAATTTATTTGTTTTGTTAAACATATTAATTATAATATCAATTGTTTTATTTTTTAGTTTTTATATCTTTGCTTTTTATTTACTTTTTATTTATTTATTTTGATTGTTTTTTATGATTATTTTATCATTTTTTATTTTTTGATCTTTATTTTTATTTTTGCTTTTTTATTTTTACTTTTTGGTTTTTATTTTTGCTTTTACTTTTTTGTTTTTATTTTTAATTTTTTTTTAATTATGTATTTTTTTTATTCTTTTTATTATTTATATAAATCTATATCTTTTAATAAAAAAGAATTATTGATTATTATATTTTTCTATAAATTCTTTTTGATAGCTTGGACTATTTGCTAAATATAATTTATTTACTTTTGTTTTTCTTTGATTATTTAAATTATTATTATTATTATTATTATTATTATTTAGATTTAAATTTATATTTCTATTATTGTTTATATTATTGGTATTTACATTTCTATTAAAATTATTATTACTATTATTTATATTATTATTCTGAGATTGATTATTTAAAAATCCATCATTAAAATCTAAATTATCAAAAGATAAATTATTATTATTATTATTATTATTATTATTATTGTTCATATTATTGTTATTCATATTATTATTAAAATTATTAAAATTTATATTACTATTGCTGTTCATATTATTGTTAAAACTGTTATTGTTTAAATTATTTGTATTATTGCCAACATTGGTATTAGTATTAAAATTAGTATTAAAATTAGCATTAAAATTAGCATTAAAATCATTGTTTAAATCATTATTAAAATTATCTTTTAAGTTATTATTAAAACTATTATTGTTAAAACTATCATTATTAAAACCATTATTATTAAGTAAATCAAAAGAATCTTTCTTATCAAAATTAGTTGATTTTTTAGTAAAAGAATTATCACTTTCATAATCTTCTTTTTCAGGAATAAATAAACTTATTATTTTAAACAATAATGTTATTAATAAAAATATTATAATAAAATTAATTGACACGTAAATATTCAAAGGTAAATTTGGAATGTAACACCAAAGAATAACAATAATTGATGAAAAATATATAGGTGATGGGGAAGATAATTTGTAAACAATTTTTGAAGAAATTTTGTGTGTAAATGATGTATAAAATATAAAAATGGTATATAAAGATAATATAAAAATTAAAATATATCTGTTAAATGGAAATTTATTATAAATAATGTTTCTTAAAGATGAAATAATTACCCAAAATAAAGAAATTGCGTTACCTAATGCTGTGTTCCATCCTAATTCTTCTTTTTTATACCTACTAAAATAAATTATTAATATCAACCACATTGTAAGTAATGGTAAAATTAACCATAAGATTGTTGTATCTAATTTTATTCCTTTAAATATGTCAACAAAACTATTTAACATTCCGTCAAAAAAATCAGATATTGTCATCATTTAATTATTATTCTTTTCTATTAAAAAATAGTATAACCATTTTAAAGTGATATATAGTATAATTGAAATTACATAATATTTAAAAATAAGATAAATCTTCATATTACATGAAAAACTTAAATAAAATTAAATTATTAAAAAATATTAAAAAAGAAATTATTAATAATATTAATAATAATAGTAAAAGTATATGCTTTTCATTTATATTTTTATTTACAATATTAATGATCTCAAACTCATATGCCAGTTCTAATACTAATTTTGATGAAAATCTACTTTTTAAAAATCTTTACTTATCACAATTAGAGATAAATGAAAAATATTCTGATGATTATAATAATTATATTAATAATAATTTTGTTTATAATACTTTACAAAATAGAATAAATGAAAAAAAAAATAATGAAGATTTTTTAGAAGTTTATATATCTAAAAATAATTATTTCTTCTATAAAAGTTTTAATGAAGATGTTTGGATTTTAAAGTACAATACAAAAAATCTTTTAGAAAATGGGTTTAAAACCATAAAAACTGACAAAATTAGTAATATTGTTTTTAGTTACAATCCAAATGAATTAAAAAAATATGAATGTTATGAAAATTTCATTGAAAAAATAAAAAATGAATTGAATCAAAGAAAAGAAATATTATTTGTAATGGATGAGCAATTAAGTGGTAGAGTTGTTTCCTCTGTTATAAACTTTGGAAGATTTTTTGTAAAAGGAGGTATTTTTTATCAAAAAGATATAATCTATGGAACAATTCAAGGGAATAATTCAAATAAATTAACTTTAGATGATTTAACAAATAATTCTTTAATGTTTCATTATATTAAAGACGATTACATTAATAATTCCAATTATTGTGAAGATCTCTTTTTTGATGAAATAAATTCAAATTTGATTCATGTTAAAGATAAAACAGATATTTTAAGAATCTTTGATTATTTAAGCATGAGATTAATTGGTGTAAAGATTTAATTTTATTTTATTATAATTTTATTTATTGTTTTATATTATTAATTTCTTTGTGATTTTTTTATTTTTTTCTTTTTTTTATTATTATTTTCTCTTTTTTTTATTATTATTTTCTCTTTTTTTTGTTTTTTATAGTAATATATAATTCTTAATTAATATTATACATATTCTATTTTAATAAAATCAAAAAAAAAATAAAAAATACAATAATTTTTATATAATTGATATTTTTTAAGATGATTATTAATATTTTTTAATATTATAATAAAATAATAAGAAGGTCGATAAATATGTTATTTTGTGAAAAATGTGGTAGTATAATGATTCCTGGAGAGGATAATGAAATGAAATGTAATTCTTGTGGATATTCAACAAAAGAAAAAAGTGAAATAATTAGTGAAAAAATGAATAATAATCAAAAAGAAAACATCTTAGAATCACAAAAAGAAGAAAGTTTACCTATTGTAAAAATAACATGTGCAAAATGTAATAATAATGAAGCTTATTATTGGATAGTTCAAACAAGAGCTGCTGATGAAGCTCCAACTAGATTTTATAAATGTACAAAATGCTCTCATACTTGGAGAGAATATGATTAATTTTTCTCTTTTATATTTTTTATTTTATTAAAAATTATATCTTAATATTTGTTTTCTTTATGATTAATATAAAACGATTTTTTACGTATTTACAATAGTTAGTTTTATAAAGGGTTTTACTTTTTCTTATTGTGGATTTAGGTGATTAGCTACTAGCTAGATTATTAAATAAAAAAATAGGTGAAAAATATAATGTCAAAATTTTTAGAAGTAAACCCAGAACAATTAATCAAAAAGGTAGCTGATGAATTAAAAAAAGATGAAAGAATGTCACAACCAGATTGGGCATTGTTTTGCAAAACGGGTATAAGTAGAGAAAAAGTACCAGATCAAGATGATTGGTGGTATATAAGAGCAGCTTCAATATTAAGAAAAGTTGCAATGATGGGTCCTGTTGGAGTCAATAAATTAAGTGTAAAATATGGTTCTAAACAAAATAGAGGTATGAAACCTGAAAAATTTCAAAGAGCTTCTAGAAATATTTTAAGAACAATTCTACAACAATTAGAAACAAAAGGATTTGTTAAGCAAGCTGAAATTGGAGTTCATAAAGGAAGAGTCGTTACAAAGGAAGGAAAAGACTTTTTAGATCAAATGTCTGAAAATTTATAGGGTTCAAAATGGCAAGAAATAAACATCTAAGTAGAAAATTAAGGTTAGCTAAATTAGGCAAACAAACTTCTTGGGCACCATTCTGGACTACAGAAAAGATATATGGTAAAGGAAGAAGAGTTCATCCAGGTAGACATACTACAGTTAAGAGAAACTGGAGAAAGAATGACACTAAAGCATAGGTGATAGAAATGGAGAGAATATATAACGTTCCTTTAAGAAGAGAATTTTCAAAAGTTCCAAGTTATAAAAAAGCAAAAAAAGCAGTTACTGCTCTAAAAGCTTATTTAACTAAACACATGAAGTCAGAAGAAATTAAAATCGATGCAGCATTAAATGAATTTATATGGAAACATGGAATTAAAAGTCCACCACACCACGTAAAATTAAAAGCTGTTAAAGATGAAAAAACAAATATCGTAACTGCATATTTAGTAGACGAAGAAGTTTTTACAAATAAAGTCTTAAGACATCATAACAAATATACTATTGCAGAAAAAGTTGATAAGAAATCTGTTGAAAAAGAAGAAGCAAATAAAGAAACTAAAAAAGTAACAAAAAAAACAGAAGAAAAATCAGAAGAATCTAAGGAAAAAACAACTACAACAACTACAAAAAAAGAAACAACAAAAGATAAAAAAGAAGATTCAACTGAAAAAAAAACAACTAAAAAAGTAGTAGTAAAAAAAGATAAAGAATAAATTTTATTCTTTTATTTTAATTCTTTTATATTTTTGTATTTAATATTATTTTTACATTTAATATTTTTCTAAAATTATCTAAATTTTTATTAAATAATTATAATAACGAAATTATCTTATCTTTCACAAATTATGAAATAAAGCAAATATTTATAAAGATATAATCTTTGCCATTAAGTAGTTGTAAAATGATTATAGATAATAATTTTTTTGAAGTTGGAAAGATTTTAAATTTAAATAATTATGAGTTAAAAGCTTGGATTGCACTTATTTCTAGAAAAAAATCTACCATAAAAGATATTAGTCAAAGAGCTAATCTTCCTAAATCAAGAGTTTATGATGTAATGGAGAGTTTATGTAAAAAAGGTTTAGTAATTGAAAGTTTAGATAAACAAAAATCTTTTGTAGCAATTCCTCCACAAGAAGTTTTTAATCAATTAAGAAAAAAAATTCATAATAATACAAAAGCTCAAAAAGAAAAAATAGAAAAAATAAAAGATGAAGATTTCTTTAAAGAGTTACAAAGACTTGATAAAAACACTGAGAAATCAATTTATGAACCTGATATTCACTTTTCATCACCATTATTCATGGATAAAATAAAAAGAGAAATCATTTTTGCAAATAAGATTGATGTATTTGGAAAAATAGAGGACATTAAATTATTTTTAGAAGAAAATAATCTAAATAAAAAAGAAATTTATTTATACATTTATAATCCTGAAAACATGGACTTTAAATCAGAACATAATTTTCATTTTATTCCAAAACATGTTGAAGGGATTTGTCTTGATGATGAACAACTTTACTTAAAGATTTATGAAGACCCAATTCAAACAATAGAAATAAAATCATTATTTTTTGCTAATTCCATTAAAGAATTAATAAAGAAAAATAAGATATAATTTATTTTTCATATTTCTTTTATTATTACATTTCTTTTATTGTATTTTTTTGTTTGTCATTATATTTTTTAAGTAAAATAATTTCTAAAAATGAAAATTAATATAAAAATAAGATAAATAACACAAGATAATATGAAGAATAAAAATATGATATAAAATAAAACAATAAAATATAAAAAACAAATATAAGAAATAATATATAAAATAATAAAGAAAACATAACAAAACTAAAAATAAATAATGATATAAAAATAATAAAACTAAGAAAATTAAATAAACATTAATCTTTTGACAAATACTTTCTAATCTTTAAATTTCTTACAACTTTTCCACTATCCATAGATTTCATTTCTTCAAAATCAAAATTTGATATTCCATATTCAACTGGAATGAATGGTTCTTTCAATGCAATTAAAACAATTTCATCTTTTTTAATTCCATCTTCTATTTCTATAATTCCTGGTTTCATTAAATCTGCCCCAGAATAAATAAATTTTACAGCATTTTTATCTATAAAAATCTTTTTTAAATTTAAGTTTTCAACTATATCAAATGAAGGAATCAATTCATTATTTATTATAAAAAAAATGATTTTACCAGATTGTTCTAAATATTCAATTCCTTTTTCATCTTTTACTTTAAAAATTAAATCTTTTTTATTTACTTCATATTGATATTTTTCAAAAAAAATAGAAAATTCTTTAATTTCTTTTTTAGATAAAGCGTTCTTTTTTGTCATATTATACAAAATACATTATAATATATAAATTTTATATAAATATAACATAAGTTTACTTAACAAGTTTATTTTAAAAAAAATATAAAAATCTAAAGAAAATATAAAAAAATTATTATTAATAATAATAACAATAAAATAATAATAAATTAAAAAAATAAAGAATAAAATAAATTATAAAATAAATTATAAAAAATAAAATAATAAGAAATAAAATAATAAGAAATAAAATAATAAGAAAAACTATGGTTTAAATCTTAACATAGTTCTTGGAAAAGCTATAGCATCTTTTATATTTTCTAAATTACAAATCCATCTAATAACTCTTTCAATTCCTACACCATATCCTGAATGCATAACTGATCCATATCTTCTTAGATCAAAATACCATTGATAATTTTCTAAATCTTCTCCATCAGCAAGCAATCTCTTACTCATTTCTTCAATATCTAAATCTCTTTGACTTCCTCCAACAATTTCTCCATATCCACTTGGAGCAAGCATATCAAAACATAAAGCTTCATCTTTATTATCTTTATCAGATGGTTTATAAAAAGCCATTACTTCTTTTGGATAATGAGTTACAGCAACAGGAGTTTCAAAATATTCCATTAATTTTTCTTCTTCAACCGTTCTTAAATCTTTTCCAAATTCAACTTCCATACCTGATTTTTCTTTCAAAACTTTTAATGCTTCTCTATATTTTATTGTTGGCCATTCTCTATTTAACATTTCTTTTAATTTTTCAACATTTTGACCTAAAAATTCAAGTTCTTTAGAATTATTTTCAATTACTTTACCAATACAATATTTCAACTCTTTTTTTGCAAAATCAATTGCATCATATAAATCAAACCATGCAGCTTCCATTTCAGCCATCCAAAATTCAGATAAATGTCTTGATGTTTTTGATTTTTCTGCTCTAAATGTTGGTCCCATATCATAAACTTTTTCTAAAGCAAAAATAGCTGCTTCTCCATATAATTGCCATGTTTGTGCTAAATAAGTTTTACTATCATAATAATTTACTTCAAATAAAGTAGAACCTCCTTCACTTTGACTTGGTTGTAATATTGGAGTATCAAATCTATAAAACTTTTCATTTCTAAAAAATTCATCTCTTGCTTGAACATAAGTACTTCTAACTTTCATTATAGCAATCATCTTTCTACTTCTAATCCAAAGATGTCTATTATCAGCTAAAAATTCTGGTGATTGATCTTTTGTTATTGGAAAAATATCAGCCCTATTAAATATCTCAAAATCACTAACTTGAATTTCATATCCAACTTCTGATCTTTTATCTTCAACTAATTTTCCTACTATTTTTAATGAAGATTCAATTAATAATTTATCAATATCTTCCCATTTATCATCTGAGAAATCTTCTCTATTAAAAACACATTGAATAATACCTGAGCTATCTCTTAAATTTATAAATTTAAATTTATTAGAACCTCTTTCTCTATGAACCCAACCATAAAACTCAACTTCTTGCATACCTTTTTCAATAGCTTCCATTATAGTATATTTTTTCATCATACAAATCACAATTATAATTTATTCTTTATTAGGAAAAATATATTTGTTTATTTTATAAAACTTTCTTTTATATAAAAATATATAGGAATTTATATGAATAAAAAATATAAAAATATTTAAAGAAATTTAGGAAAATATTTAGAAATTTTAGAAAAATATTTTTAAAAAAAATCATTTGAAAACAAGAACAAAAACAAGAACTAAAAAATAAAAAAAAAGAAATCAATAAAATTTATTCTTCATCGACTTCATCATCATCTTCCATAATCATGTAATCATCATCGAATTCATCGTCATAATCATCTAAGAAAGAATCATCTTCTTCATCTTCAACATTTAATTCCTCATATTCTGATTCTGTTTCTTCAACAACATCATGACTAGTTTCTTCGTCTTCATCTTCTTGTAAATCTAAAATATCAATATCTTCTTTTGACATATTAAAACACCCTCGAAGTCATTATCTTTAGATTGTTATATAAAGTTTTTGTAAATGAAAAATATATTTATCCTTATTGATTTTTTTTAATAAAAAACAAAAAATATCTAAAAAAGCAGATAAATAAAAAAAAATAAAAATAACAAATATAATAAATAAAAAAATAAAAAAAAATAATAAAATAAAATAAATAAAATAAATGAAAATATAAAACAAAATATAAAATAAACATAAAAAAAATCTAAGAAGAATCTAAGAAGAATAATAATAAAAACTAAAATCTAAAAAAGCTTTTATATTAGTATTATTATTAAAAAAATATGGAAGAAAAAGTTATTTGGAAATATCAAGAATTACTTCACAATAACATTAGTAATTACACTAGAAGATTATTTGGAAGAATATCAAATAACCTAAAACCAGAAATCTTTTTTATTGGTATCCAATCAAATATAAATGATAGTATTTATACTAAAATTGATAATTCAAGTATTATTACTTTTCCAAAACAAACATATATTAATACAAATCTTATAAGAAATATTTTTATCTTAGCAAATAAATTATTTACTACAACACCAAATGTTCAAGATAAGAAAATAACTCAAGAACCTTATAAAATAAATTTAAAAAATTACATGGAAAAATGTATCCATAAATCTTTAAAAGAAATATTATACAAATCTTTTCAAAATTCAAATCAAACTTTATTTTTATCATATCCTGTAAAAATAAATAATTATTTTACATTTGCTATAATAAAATTTAATACTGAAGAATATTTAAAATATAATTCAATTAGCAAAAATAATATGACTATTAGTAATTCTTCTAAAATTATTTATAAATCATATATAGAAGCATTAACCGAGGTATTATTAGAAGAAATTATGGAAATCTTTTATAAAATACAATCTGATATCTATTTTGACAATATAAAAACTGATATTAACCAATTGCTAAGAAATGCTGGAGAATTATTTATTAATACAACTGTTCCTAATATAATTAATAAATATAATATTGATGATAAAAATGAAAAATTATTTGAATTTTGTAATTATATTTCATCACTTAATTATGAAGGTAAAAAAAATACGAGTAATCTTATATTTTCAAATCCTGACAACTCAAACCTTAATAAAATTATTAAATTTTCAAAACCTATATCAATGACTGATTATAGAAATGTAAGAAAATTATTAGAAATCTCTAATGAGGATTTTTATATGTATAGTGATACAAATTATATTTATGGAATTGCAACAATAAAAAATAAAGATATGCACAATGAAAATATATTCATAGTAAATTTCTATGATACTTATAAATGGGAATTAATTTATGAAAAGAAAACTTTAATGAATGTAGAATATTCTTTTCCTTTTATTAAAGAAAAGAATCTAAACAAGACAATGTTTGTAAATTCTTATAATTCTATTTTTAAAAATTCAAACCCAAAAATATTAAATTTAATATGGAATTATATAGAAAATCTTATTGAAGAAAAAAAAGGAACAATTCTTTTAATTAGTAATAAAGCTAGCCAAGAAGCTTGTAGATTATCAAAACAAGCAACACTTGTAAATCCAACTATACTAAATCCTGATTTTATAAAGAAACTCTCACATATTGATGGAGCTATTTTAATAGATGAAAATTCTTTTTGTTATGCAATTGGAGTTATCTTAGATGGAATTGCTTCTGAAAATGGAAATCCAAGTAGAGGATCTAGATATAATTCTGCTATAAAATACATTGACATGCATTACCCTGAAGCTCTTGCAATAATTATTTCTGATGATGGAATGATTGATATTTATCCAAAAATAAATTAAAAATACATTTAGTAATATCATTACAAGTCATTACAAATATAATTCACATATAATTAAACAATAATTTTTATAAACAAGCTAATTTTCAATAATCACATGGGTAGAATTGATAAACTTAGAGAGCTTGAAGAAGAAGTAAAAACTACAAAATACAACAAAAGAACTCAACATGCAGTTGGTATTTTAAAAGCTCAAATATCTAGATTAAAATCAGAAATAGATTTAGATGTTACAAAAAAAAATTCTAGTGGAACAAATCAAGGATACTACGTAAAAAAAACAGGAGATGCAAGCATTATATTAATTGGTTTTCCATCAGTTGGTAAATCAACATTAATGTCTAGAATTACTGGAACTTATTCAGAAGCTGCAGCATTTGCCTTCACAACAAAAACAATTATTCCTGGAAGTATGAAACACAAAGGTGCGAACATTCAAATTCTAGACGTTCCTGGTATCATTCAAGGTGCATCTAGTGGAAAAGGTAGAGGAAGAGAAGTACTTGCAGCAGCAAGAACATGTGATTTTGCAATGATTATTGTAGATGCATTAAGAATTAATGAATATGATGCAATATTAAAAGAACTATACAATGTAAATATTAGATTAAATAAGAGAAGAAGTGATCTTCAATTAATTAAAACTCAATCTGGAGGAATCAATGTACAAACAACTGTAGAACTAACAAAAATTGATGAAGAATTAATAAAATCAATTTTAAGAGAATATAGATATATAAATGCTGATTTATTAATAAGAGAAGATATTGATGTTGATGATTTAATAGATTTTATAGAAGGAAATAGAAAATACATGAAATCAATATTAGTTGTAAATAAAATTGATTTAGTAACGCCTGAAGAAAGAAAAAGAATAGAAAAAAAATTAAAATCAGATATATCAATTTCAGCATCAAAAGATTACAACGTTGAAGAATTAAAAGATTTAATAATAGAAAGATTAGATTTAATGAGAATATATACTAAAGAAATAAACAAAAAACCTGATCTTGAAGAACCTATTGTTATAATGAGAAATTCAAAAGTAAGAGATGTTTGTTTAAGTTTACATAGAGATTTTGTTGATAGATTCAAATATGCAAGAGTTTGGGGAAAATCTGTAAAATTTAAAGGACAAATCGTAGGAATAGATCATGTTTTATCTGATGAAGATATAATTGAAATACATATCAATAGATAATTTTCATTTATTGTTTTCATTTTAATTTAATAATTAATATCATTATCTAAAAATATTTATTAAACGTACAATATTAAAAAATAATTAGGATAGAGAAAAAATAGAAAAATAATTGCCATAATAAATTAATTTTAATCTACAAACAAAAAAATATTATATAATTAAATTTAATAACATAATAATATAAGAAATATATTTTCTTTTTCAAAAAAAAATAAAAAAATTAATTGTCTTCGGATTCATCAATAGATTCATCAGATTCCTCATCTGAATCTTGAATTGAATCTTGAAACTCTTTTACAGTATTATTCATATCTTCATCTGTAATTATACCTTTGTTGATTAAAGTTTTAATTAATACTGAAATTAAAAAATTATTGTGTCTTGCTATTTCTTCAACTCCTATATGATTATGTTCATGATCATGTTCACAATCTCCATTACAATTTCCATCGCAACTCATTTATATCACATCTAAAAAAAATTATACTTTTATAAAGATTATTAATTATTCATATAAATATTACATTTTATTTATACATATTTTCACATTTTATTATTTTTGATGAAGATATTGAAAAACCAGTTGGACAAAAATATGTTTCTTTATTTTTATCTTTTAAACCTATTTTTACATAAACATCAGAAATCTTTGAAACATTGAAATCAGTAATATTATATTTCAATACTAAATTTTTTGAAGGTTCTAATAATAAATTATTATAATCATTAAAACTTTTTATTGATAAATCTTTTTCAAATATTTCAATAAAAGCTCCATAATAATTTTCAAATCCTACATTTTGTAAAAAGATAATAAATTCAGTTGTATCATTTCCTTCAATATCATTATAACAAACCATGTCTCTTCCTTTGTATTGTTTTAAAACAATATCGATTTGAGCACAACTTATTTGTTTTTTTGATGTATCTATTTCATTCATGGAATCATCTACAATATTTCCACTCATAACTGTCATCAATGCTACAACTGTAATAGATAAGGCAATTAATAAAATACTTGCAATTAATGGTGACAATCCTTTTTTATACATCATTTTTAATCATATCTTTAAATTCTTTTTCATTATTATAATCAAAATAATCTTTCATTTGTTTTGTTGCTTTAATTAAATATGTATTTCCTTTTTTTTCTTTTTTAATAAAACCTAATTCTTCTAATTGATCTAAATGAGCATATGCTTTATTTGATCTTATTTTTACTAATTCTGATTGAGTTATTGGATATTTATACAATATAACCGATATTGTTTCTAATAGTGCATTAGGTAATTCTAATTCTTTAATAAAAGATGAAATAACATCTACATAATCAGCTCTGATTCCCATTCTCCATTTTGTTCCTATTTTTTCAATCATAATTGATGAGTCTAAATTATTGTAAAAAGAAGCTAAATTTTCTAAGGATTTCTTTATCTTTTCTTCATCTTCATTTAATACATTTGAAATTCTTGAACTACTTACTGATTTTCCTGAACCAAAAAGTATTGCTTCAACTTTTTTATCTAATTCATTCATATGCTGCACCTAAAACATTTTGAGTTATTTTTTCTTCTGCACTATCTGGATTTAAATAATATTCTAATATTGCATTATTAAAATCTTTAAAACCTAATATTTTATTTTCTTCTAATCTTTTTAAAAATAGTGCTCTTCTTGTAATTTCTTTTTGTAAATCTGATACACTTCTACCACTAATACCTGAAATTTTTTCTAATACTAATGATTTTTTAGAGAAATTATATGAATCTAATTTTGGATCCCATGAATAAACTTTATTATAAATGACTTCTCCATTTTTATCAATTCTGTCTATTTCATCTAATTCTTTTATTCTTCTTATGTTTACTTTTTGTTCTTTATTATGAATTGCAACTGCTACAATATCCAAAGTTTCAACTAGTGTTGGAGATAAATTAATTGGTGGAGTGGTAAGTCTTCTAACAAGTGCATCTGGTGATGATGCATGAAATGTTCCAAAGGAAGAATGTCCTGAAGCCATTCCCTGGAATAAAACTGAAGCTTCTTCTCCTCTTATTTCTCCTACTATTACATAATCTGGATTTTGTCTAAATGTTTCTTTTAATAAATCAAATAATGTAATTTCATTTGCATGAACATTTGAACCTACATTAAAACCTTGTCTTGTTACTGCTGGTAACCAGTTTTCATGAGGTAAATTTAATTCTCTTGTATCTTCAATTGAACATATTCTTGCTTGTGGTGGAATAAATTCAGTAAAGGCATTTAAGAATGTTGTTTTACCTGAACCTGTTTCTCCAATAACCATTATATTTAATCCATTTTCAACAGCAAGCCAAATATAAGCAAACATTTCTGGACTTCCAGAACGCATTGATAAAAGATGAGTTGGACTCCAAGGTTCTTTTGAGAATTTTCTTATAGTAAAAGTTGGACCTCTTGTAGTAATATCTTTTGTATAAGTAGCGTTAACTCTTGATCCATCAGGCAGTGTTGCATCTAATAATGGTTGACTATAAGAAACATATCTTCCACTCTTTTGTGCCATTTTTTCAACTAATTCTGTTAATCTATCAATATCTTCAAAAATAATATTTGATTTAAGAGTACCATATTTTCTATGAACAACATAAAGTGGTGAATTTACTCCGTTACATTCAATATCTTCTATGTAATAATCGGAAAGTAATGGTTCTATTTGATTAAATCCTATAAAATCCCTATAAATATAATACATAATTTTTAAAAAATTTGAATTTTCTAATTTTAAACCTAATTCTAAAAGAATAGATTCAACGGTTTGTTGTAAGAAATCTATTAATTTTCCTGTATCAGTTCCTGTAAATTTAATATTTATTAATTCTTCCAAACCTCCTTTTACAACTTTAAAAATATCATACAAATTTTCATCCATTTGTGGTTCTTGAACTTCATAAAGTAATTCTTCAACTTCAGAATTCCAATATATTTTTACAAATGAGTAAGGTTTAATTAAAGGGTATCTAACACTTAAATTTTCTCTATTTTTATTACTAGGCAAATCATAAAATTGATTTTTAGTGTCAACAAAAAATTTAGAATATTCTACTGACTTATTTTTAAAAAATAATCCAAATTTTTTTTTTTCTTCTTCCATAAAAATCATTTAAATAAAATAAGGTCCTAAAAAATTTATATTTCTACTTTCACTTTCTATTACAACTGAAAACATATAATTTACTATTTCGTTATAAACATATATATT
>JAQUVJ010000030.1:0-2907 GCA_028693395.1 Candidatus Nanoarchaeia archaeon
AAAAAAATGAAGAAATAAAATAAAAAATATAAATAAAATAATCATAAAACTATAATTAATCTCTCATCCATTCATTGTATAATTCATCAAAAGTCCCATCAATTATTGATTGCCTTATTTTCTTTAATAAATTTACAAAAAAATAAACATTGTGATAACTTATTAATTTGTGACCTAGTAATTCATCAGATCTATACAAATGATTAATATATCCTCTTGTATAATTTCTACAAACTTTACAATCACAATTTTCATCAAGTGGTCTTTTATCTAATTCATATTCTGATTTTGATAATCTATATCTAAATTTATTCTTTAAATTACCTCCACTTTTTTTATCAAATAAAACATAACCTATTCTTGCAAGTCTTGTTGGTGTAACACAATCAAAAGTATCAACACCTCTTTTTACTCCTTCAAAAAAATCTTGAACTGTTCCAATTCCAAGTAAATGCTTTGGTTTTTCCCAAGATAAATGATGTTTTATCCAATCTAATGTTTTATACATTTCATCTTGTCCAAAAGCACCCCCTATTGCTATTCCATCAAAATCATTCTCACTTATAAATTTAGAACTTTCCACTCTTAAATCTTCAAACAAACCACCTTGAACAATTCCATATAATAATTGTTCTTTTGGATTTTTTTTATGTTCTGCAAGTGATCTTAGTTCCCACTTTTTTGTTAATTCTAAACTTTTTTTAGTATATTCATAATCAGCACTTGGTGCAGGACATTCATCTAATGTTAAAATAATATCTGCTCCAATATTTTTTTGAATTTGAATTGATTTTTCTGGACTCATAAAATGTTTACTATTGTCATAAACTGATCTAAAATGTGCACCATCTTTTGTAATTTTTACAATGCTATCTTGAATTCTTTTAGATTTTTTAACATCTTTTTCTACTTCAATATTATACTTAAATTTGCTTTCTCCAAGCACAGCTCCTTGTCCCAAACTAAAAATCTGAAAACCACCAGAATCTGTAATAAATGGAGTTTTTATTGAAGTAAATTCATTAATTCCTCCCATTTTTTCAATCAATTCATCACCAGGTTTCATATATAAATGATATGTATTTGTAACAATTAATTGAGGATCAATCTCTTGAATATCCCAAAGATCTAACAACTTAATATCTGCTTTTGTAGCAACAGGAACAAAGCAAGGTGTTTTAATAATTCCATGTTTAGTATGGATTTCTCCTGCTCTTGAAAAAAAATCATCTTTCTTAAATTCTGATATTACTTTAAAAGGTAATTCTTTTTTATCATTATCATTTTGATTATTTAGATTATTCATTTAAATCATAAAATAAGAAAATGAAATTTAATTTAAATTAATCGATATTTTTACGTTTTTTATTAAAACACAATATAATAATAATAATAATAACATGTAATAAAATTAATGATAAAAATAATATATAATAAAACTAATAAAAAGAATTAATAACGAAAATTAACAAAGAAAACAAAGAAAAAAATCAATAAAGAAAAAATAATAAATTATAAGATTTCATACTCTTGAACAACTAGATATACAAAAAATATTAATAAAAATCCACCAAAAACATTTAGTAAAATTCCTCCAATCATATCTCCTGTGAAAAATATTTTGTAAAGTCCAAGTAACATTATAATAAATCCTACCCATAAAAATTTATCTAATACCATTTTCATGATATCAAATTCTTCCATTTGAGTTAATCTTTTTTTCATTTACTTCACCTCAACAACAATTTCTCTCTTTAATGTAACATCAGTTCCTGCATTCGGATGTAATGTAGCAGTTATATTACATAATTCAATTTTTCCTGCTATAGATTTTGTAAGATAAACAGTCCATATATCAAATTTTCCTGGATTAACTGTTTTTGCACCTGAAACTTGTTTATTGTTAAAAGCTGGACATGAAACACCTAAGCTTATTGAAACATCAACATCAAAAGTATTGAAAACAGCTACTTTTAAAACTTTATTTTCACCTGGTTTTGGATATAACATTTCAGAAGATAAAGCGATTGGATCACTATAAGAAACTGATGGATCTGGTATTTCAGAAGCTAACTCTTCAAATTGACTAGACATATTTCCAAACATACTCCTTGTAAAACCAAGACCTAAACCAAGCATTACCATAGCCATTACTAAGACAACAATGGAATTTACACTTAAACTTATATTTGCTTTTTTTGATTTTTTATTTGACACATTAATCACCATTATAATTTCTTTAACTAAATTATATTTATAAATATATGTCACTACTTTTTTAATACATTTAAAAGAAGAAATAAAATAAATAAAAAAACATAACTTTAAAATTATAATAAAATTATAATAAAAATTAAATAAATAAATAAATAAATAAAAAATAAAAAGATAAATAGAAAATTAAGAAATTAAGAAATTAAAATCTTAATAAAAAAATCAATTAAATTCCCTTTGAGCAAAATCCATTTCTTCATTTATAATTTGTTCATCTAAATGCATAAGATAACTTAAATCTGATTCCTCACTTGAACACAAACTTCTTCCATTAGAGCATTTCTTATTTGGAATATTAAAAAACATCCAACACCTAAAATTAGTATAGTCTGATAATTTTTCAGGACTTAATTTTATTGCTGTTTCAATATCTGAATTTGCAGAATCAACATATCCCGCAAATGCCTTTAATTTTGCTCTACTAATGTACAATCTTGAATTAGTAGGATCTATTTTTATTGCTGCACTATATGATCTAATTGCCTCATCTTCATCTTGCCACATTGAAGCAATTCTACCTCTCAAAGCAAAATATTCACTGCTTCCAAACTCTATAGGATTACCACTTTTCGCATAATCCTTCATATATATCTTTACAGTATCTTCAAAACTAACCATCATTATCAAAAATTT
>JAQUVJ010000030.1:3007-8151 GCA_028693395.1 Candidatus Nanoarchaeia archaeon
TAATCTAATTCATATGAATTATAAAAAATCTCTATATATTTATTGTTAATTCCTTCTAATTCAGATATTATCTTTCTAAAACTTTTCTTAATATCAAAACCAATTCTTGTTTCCTTTATTTTTTTTAAATTATTAAAAATATCTACAGCTAAAACCTTTATTGAATTAGAAAATGTTTTATGGTTTATTTTTATTTGTTCTTTTTTATACTTTACCTTTTTAAAAAAGTATATGAAAATTATAAAAACAACAAATATAATAAAAAAATCTTTATAAATTACTGAAAAATTATCATTTTTTATTGATAAATTTTCTACATCTATTCTTATAATCTTTGAAATAATTTTATCATCATATACAAAATCAATTGATAATTCATTTTTCCCTTTAATCAATTCTACTTGATTTGTTTTTAATAAATTACCATTTAAATATATCTCTTTTGGTTTAATTATGAAATCAAATTCAATAAAGACAAATTTTGAATCTAAATTATTTATTGTTAAATTATTTTTATAAATGTGTGAAATATTTTCTTTTTCTTTTATTCTAATATATTTTATAAAATCTATTGATTCAAATTTTATATTCTCATTAAAATCTTTTTTTTTTATTGATTCATTATAATTAATTTCATTGTATTCAATTTTCAATTCTTTTGAACATTCACTTTTATAACAAATTTCATAATCACAATTTATAACAATTTCTTCATTAAATCTTATATCACAACTTTCAAAATTTTCATTTTTATAAAACATAGAAATTAACAAATCTTTTATTTCAATTAAAGAATTACTTACTGATTTTTTTAATTCAATGTTAACTGATTTATTATTAAATTCAATTATATCAATTAAACTATCTAATTTAAATTCAATATTAGTTTCATATGATTTTTCATATTTATTTTTAATTAACACATAAAATTCTTTTTTTGAGTTTGGTTTTAATAATGTAGAAAATTTATTCTCATATTCAATATTACCAATATTATTAATAAAATCATAAATATTATTTGTTTGATTTATATTAGAATAATTTAATCTTTTATAATATTCTTTAAATAAATATTTTTTATATTCATAATTCAAATCAAAATATTCAATTTCTTTATAATTATTCATTCTAAATTCTAATGGAATATAAAAATTGTTTTCATTATTAAAAATGATTTTTACTATTGAATATTCTTTATCAATTATTTCTGGTTTTTCTAAGTAATAATCTATTTTAAAAGAATCAAAATTGCTATTTATATTGTTATTATCATTGTTATCTATATCATTTTCATTCTTTAAAATAAATTGTTTGGTATTTTTTAAATTATTTTCTATTTCATAATCTTCAAATTTACTATTATAAGAAATTAAAATATCTTTGTTATCTATTTTCTCTTCATTCATATTAAAAATTATGTGATTATTATCAATCCATAAAAACTCGTAAAAAGTTAAATCAACATTTATCCATTTGTCATTAATCTTTACTTGGCTCCATGCATGTGCTTGAAATCTTGAATCAATTTGATCATTATCAACTAAATTATCATCAATTAAATTATTATTAATATTATCAATTAAATTATTATTAATATTATCAATTGAATTATTATTTAGATTTTCTAAATTTAAAAATGGTTGATAAACATATCCATTCAAATATCTAACTTCATATCCCAAATATCTCATAAATTCATTAAAAATATTTGTATATTCATCACAAACTCCAATTTTATAATCCAAAATCTCTTTAATAGATAATTCTTTTAAAGTATAATTATTATTTTCATAAACAATATAATTCTTTAAAAATTTATAAATAGAAAAAATTGTTTCTACTTCATTATTATCATTAAAATACTTATTATTATCAAAATCTAAAATTGTCAATAATTTATAATCTTTTAATAAATCATTTTCAAAATAAGTTTTTTCTTGAGTTGATTCTTTAATTTTTTCAAAAACATAATTGGTTTTAATATCATATACACATTTTATATTTGGATTATTAATTTTTAAAAATTCAACTTTACTTTGATTAAGATAATTGTTACAAATACCTATTACATTTTGATTTAATTCATTTCTTGGAAATGCAACATACTCTATTATGAATTTTTCAAAATAAGAATTTTCTACTAAAATACTATCTTCATACCAAAAATTATTTGCTTGTGAAAAAGAAATAAATATATTAAAAAATATCAAAAAAGAAAATAAAAAAACTTTATTTGAATTTATATTTTTCATTTTATAACTCTATTTCTTCATTTATTTTTGGAGCAATTACTTGTACATCTTTTGATAACAATTCTTTTTCAAAATTTAATATAGAACTTTCATCTCCGTGATTTAAAATTACCTTTTTTGGTTTTAATTTTTCAACTAATTTTACTAAGTCTTTATGACCTGCATGACCTGATAAATCAAATTTTTCAAAATAACATTTTGGTCTAAATATTCTTCCATCTACTTCAACATAACCAAGCTCCAAAAGTGTTCTACCATTAGTTCCTTCACATTGATATCCTGTTAATAAAATTGTTGTATTTGGATCATCATGTAATTCTTTTAAATAAGACATTACAGGACCTCCGGATAACATTCCTGATGTAGTTATATAAATTCCTCTTTTCTTTAAAGCTATTCTTCTTTCTTCAAATCCATGAATATGATTTACTTTTCTAAAAGCTTTTCTTAACAAATCCGCATTTATTATAAATTCTGATTCACTTAAGAAAGTATTAGTTGTTTTAACAGCCATTCCATCTAAATAAATATTGTATTTTTCAAATAACTTGTTTTTTTCAAATAAAGTTAGTAATTCTTGAGCTCTTTGAACTCCAAAAGTTGCAACAATAACAGGACCTGCTTTTTGTCTTAATTTTAAAGTTTCAATAAACTTTTTTTCGATTAATTCTCTATTTTCATGTTCTTTATCTGAATAAGTTGATTCAAGTATTAAACAATCGACTTCTTTAAATCTTTCAATATCACTATCTTCACGATAAAAATAATGTTTTTCCAACAATTGAGTATCTATAGAATTTATATCTCCAGTATAAATCAATGTTGTTATTTTTTCTTCATTTTTGTTTTTTATTTTTAAAAAAATTGAAGCAGAACCTTGAATATGTCCAGCATCAACAAATTCATATTCAATTTTATTTAATCCAACATTTATTTCATAAGTTTTATTATATCTTACATGTTGAAAATATTTTGATAATTTTTCTAAATCTGCATGTTTGTAAGGAACTTTGTTTTTATGATTTTCTATTTTATACGCATCCTCTAATAAAATTTTTCCAAGTTTTATTGTAGGGGATGTTGCATAAATTGGTGCTTCAACTCTTAAATGTTCAATATATGGTAATGATCCTACATGATCTAAGTGAGCATGTGATAAAAAAATTGCATTAACACTATCCATTTCTTTTATATCTGGAACTTCAATTAATGGATAAACTACACCTGTTTGAGTTAATTTAACTCCAGCATCCAACATGATTTTATGAACATCTGATAATTCCAAAACAATACAACTTCTTCCAACCTCTCTTGCAGCACCTAAAAACTTTATCTTCAAAAACATCACCTATGATATTTCTCAAACCTCATTCTTTTTAAATATTAGTTACTATTTATTAGAAAAAATATTTTAATAATAACTATAAAATAAGAAAATAATAAAAGAAATAATAAAGAAATAATAAAGAAATAATAAAGAAATAATAAAGAAATAATAAAGAAATAATAAAAGAATATAACATGGATTGCAATAAGCCACTTTCTGTAACTCCCATAATTGAAAGAGTTTGAGGATTATACTAAGCATCAAATTGACTTGCACTCGAAGTTGGATGTTATTTCCACCTTTTTATAGGAACTTCAAAGATGAACTTAATAAAGTCTTTCTTATCATCATTTAGCTATAACAGTTTTTTTCTATACATTACCAGATATTTCTATCTTTTAACTTCTAAATTTGAGTGAGTGGACTTTCCTCACCAAATAAATTGGCGAACCTCAATTGCAACCCATATTATAAAAATAAAACACATTAATATAAATATTTTTGTTATTTTTAAAAAAGTTTGAAAAGATTATTAAATTTCATAAAAACTCATAAAAATGATAAAAATAAATATAATAAATATAATAAATAAACTTAAATAAATAATGGTAAACAAAAATAAACAAACTTAAACAAAAATATATTAAAAGATTAAAGAAAAAACAAAGATTTTTAAATAAAATGTTTTTCTTAAATAGCATAATGGTGAATTTTATGGAAGGAAAAATTATAAATTACAGAAGAGGTAAAAGAACTCAAACAACAAATCAAATGATAATCGTTTCAGATGATGCAAAAGACATTATAGGAAAAGATGTTGTTTATACTACCGAAGCTAATAGAGAAATAAAAGGAAAAGTTAGTGCAAAACACGGAAACAAAAATGCTTTTAGAGTTATTTTTGAAAAAGGAATGCCAGGACAAGCAATTGGAAAGAATGTTAATATTAAAAATTGATTAAAATGGTAAAAAAATCTGCTACAATACCTTCGGGAAGAGCTGGAATTTTAAGCTTCTCAGGAGATTTTAAATCAAAGCTACAAATTGATCCAAAAGTATTGATTGCAGGAATTATCGTATTCTCATTAATTATAATGTTCCTAAATTACCAATTTTAATATTCTTATTATTTTATAGGTTTAAAAAATGAAAGTTGAAAAAAATAGTATTGTTCATTTATCTTACGAAGGAAAATTAGAAGATGGTACTGTCTTTGATAGTACTGATGAAACAAAACCTTTAATTGCACAACTAGGTGAAAACCAATTAATTAAAGGATTTGAAGATGCAATAATTGGTTTAAGTTTAAATGACGAAAAAGAATTCAAAATAGAAAGTTCAAAAGCATATGGTAAATATGATGAAAATTTAGTTCAAAAAGTCGCAAAAGAACAATTATTAGGAGATATTGAATTAGAAGTTGGAAAAGAATTAATATTAACAACAGAACAATTTCCACAACCAATAAGAGCAAAAATAAAATCAATTAATGATGAAATAGTTGAATTAGATTTCAATCATCCATTAGCTGGTCAAAATTTAATTTTTAAAATAAAAGTTTTAAA
>JAQUVJ010000011.1:0-9193 GCA_028693395.1 Candidatus Nanoarchaeia archaeon
ATGTTATATTCAATATTTTCAAGACAAAAACTAAAAAAAAGATGCTAATTTTTCAAAACCAAAAAAAGAAAATTTATAAAGAGTTACATCACTATACAAAATATATGTTAAACAATACAAATAATGAAATAAATTTTAAAGTTCTACTGACTGCGATAAGATTCTTTGTAAGTTATATTAAATATTTTTTTCTAACAGGATCAGTAATTTTTTCTTTAACTGTTCTATTATTAATAATTTTGAATATTAATCCAAACTTCTCTTTCAATTTTCTTCAATATTTCTCATTTATTAACCCTATCTACAAAACTGAGTCTTTCAGTATGGGTACAAAAGAAATAATGCAAATTTTTTCAGTAGTGACATTTATTTTATTTATTATCATTACTTTAATAAAATTTATTTTAAAGAAGATGTTTGGATTTAGCAAAAGTCTTTCATTAAAATTAAAAATTATTTTGTTTTTTATAGGAATTACTTTAACCTATAGCATTGCTTTTGCAATTGTTGCTTTTAGTGATAATTTAGATAAGGGTTTTTATTTTGTATTAATTATTTTTTATTTTATAAATCTCGTTTCAGCTGTAGGGTATTTTCTTTTAGATGCTCTATTAAACAAAATCTCTCAAATTAATTACAAAGAATCGTAGATATAATAATCATACTTTATGATAATAATTTATCCCTTTGATACTTATTTTGATGACTGACTTTGTTAAACACTGAATTACTTTGATTTTTGCTCATCGAGCATCGTTGCACTAAAAATCAAACTATCCAATATTAGAAAAATAAAATAAAATTATCTTTTTTATATTTACATATTAAAAATCAATTTATATAAATTTTATTATGCTAAAAAATAAAAAAATAACAAATCACAAAAACTCCTCGAAGATCTTTATATCAACATCCTGATCTTTCTCCTGTGAATCTACAAGGTATAATTTCCCTTTATTTATCGTTTGTATTTCCTTTGCAAGTTTTTTTCCTTCATTATCCAAATCTATTCCTATTAAATAAAACAAAATTTCTTTTTGAGTTAAAGAATAAAATTTATTCAATAATCTTTGATTTTCTCCTATTGTTGGTAAAAAATCAGTCATCAAAACAACAATTTTTTTATTTTGATTATTCTTAAAACTTAATTCAATTTCCTCTAAAACCTTAAAAATATCAGTATCATTTTGAATCTTTATTTTTACTAATTCATCTAAAATTAATTCAAAATTATTTGATAAAGAAACTAAACTTTCAACTTTATTATTAAATTCTATTAATCCTAAACGAACATCTCTACCTGTACTTCCTAAAATTAACGATACTCCTACTCTTTTTACCATGTTAATTTTATTCTTCATACTTACACTACTATCAACTGCAAAAATAACATCTTTTCTTTGAGAACTTTTCTTTAATGCAACATTTAAATCATTTATTTTTATTTCATCATGAGAATTCTTTATAGCTTGTTTTATCGATTTTCTTATATTTATATCTTTAAATTTATCATTTGATGAATAAACTTTATATTCAACAATTTCACCATATTCTGATTTCTTTTTTTCTGTTGAATTTATATGATTTTTTATTCTTTTTTCTTGAGTTTTCATTAAATTTATTTTTAAAATATTTAATGCTTCTTGTGTAATCTTAAAATCATCATCAAGTAATTTCTTTTGTTTTAATTGTGCTACTTTTTTGTTAACATTGTTTTTTACTTCATCTTGAAATTCCTTAAATTTTAAATTATTCTCTAAAAAATCAGGATCATAATTAGTAACTTCTCTAATTATTTTTGCTCCAAATTCTTTTTTTACTGTTCTAAAATTTTTTATCATTTTTTCAAAAAAAATATCTGGAATAAAATTATTACTCGATAATTCTTCTGACATTACTGCATCTTTTAAATCAATTTTATTTTCAGCTTCAACTCTTGAATTCATCAATTTCTCTTTATCACTATTACTTAAAGATCCACTTTTGTCTCCTTCTTCAATAGAACTAGGAATTTCACCTACATCTTTTTCTAATCTATTATAATCATCTTGATGTTTTATTTCATCTGATAAGCTAGGGTGAATCACTATTCTTTAACTTATTCTTATTTAGATGTTTGTTAAATTCATTATCAATATAATCTTTAACGTTTGTCTTAAATTCAACACTTGGTTTTAATCTTAATCTGTGATTTAAAACAGATTGCATTGCTAATTTTAAGTGCTTCATTTCAACTTCAAAACAATTATCCATATAAGCAAAAGCAAGACTTCTTTCATAAATTCCAATGGAACTTCTAACACTTGGTTTTTTCTCTAAATTTTCATCTTTTCTTAAATAAAATATAAAATCTAAGAATAATTCTACTAAATTATCAGGAAAAATTATGTTTTTACTAGATAAAGCATTATTTTTTTCGACATCTTTTAAGATTTCTTTTTCTATTTCAACTGTTTCTGGATATGTCATTTTTATAACATCAAATCTATCCAAGAAAACATCAGATAATCTTTCAGTACTGTAATCTTCTGGGTTCATTGTTGCAATTAAAATAAAGTCAATATTAAAATCAATTGTATATGTTGAAAGTGTTATAATCTTTTCTTCTAATGCTTGTAAAAGTGCATTTTGAAGTTTTTCTGATGTTCTATTTACTTCATCAAAAAATAAAATTCCACCATTAGCCTTGAATATCTTACCAGGTCTAAAAGCTTCAATAGAATAAGCTCCTTTTTTCATTGCGATTTGTGGATCAATGTCTCCAAATAAATCTTCAATAGTTAAATCAGGACTTCCTTGAACTCTTGTAATCAAATCTTCTCCCTTTAATTTTTTTGTTGGAATCTTTTCTTTATTCTTTATTTTTTCTAAACAATAAGGACAAGATGGATTTTCTGGATTACAATGAAAAGGACAATCGTTTACTTCTTTTTGAGGCAGTGCATTAGCAATACTCTTTACAAGTGTAGTTTTACCAATACCGGGAGGTCCTTCAAGAATAATATTTCTTCCCACAATTAATGCAGATTTTATTTGATCTTTTGCTTGTTTTTGACCAATTATCTTTTTAAAAAAATCTTTGCTTACATTTTCTATAAAAAAATCAGTTAGATGTGCCATAAAATCGTTGGAGTTTTTTTTTATATTTAAACATAACTATATATAAATATAGAAAGATATAAATAACACTTAAACTGGTATTAAAAAATAAAAAATAAAAATATAAAAAAATCAATCATACAAAAATGATGATCTCCACTTCTTAATACCTAATTTAAAATATATTTTTGACACAATTAACATTAAAACCAATATTAAAAAATACACCCAAATTAAAGAACTAAAAATAGAATTTACAATAATAAAAACTAAAACTAATGGAAATAAAAAAACAAAATATTTCATCAAAACTGTACTATCAAGTAATCTTTCATTTGGATTTAATCCCGTCAATAAAAAATTTAAATTAAAATTATAAATTAACATGGAAAAAAATACTAACATACTTTGCAAAAATAAATAAAAATCATTATTATAAAAAGCATATCCCAATAATATCAAAAAACTATAAACAAAACTTAAGATAATTGAAACTTTAATTTTTGATTTAACAACATCTTCTAAATTTACAGGTAAAAATTTGTAATAAGTTACATTATCACTTGACATTAAAGAATTAAACAAACTTACACATAAAAGAGATATTATTATTGAAAAAAATAAAATATCAATGTTTAAAGATAAAAAATTATTCAAATTCAAAAACATTAAAAGTAATAATATTGCAGGTAAAAAAACAATAAAAAATGGAACACCAAAAAGTCCCTTTGTCCTCTTTAAATCTATGAAATCTTTGAATATAAAAAAATCTATTTTATTACTAAATTTAATTGATTTTATTTTTTTAGATTTTGAAAATTTTGTTCTATATTCTCTACCTATTGTTAAAAAACATCCAATAATTAATGAAAATAATAAACAAATTAAATAAAAAAATCCTAAAAACGTAGGATTTACATAAAAATCATAAACAAAAGTATTTACAATTCCTCCATTAAAAAAAAACATTACTATTCCAAAAAATAGCCCTCCCATAAAAAGTGAAAAAATAACTTTACTTCTTTCAAACAACATTGATAAAAAAAAAGCTCCCATAAAACCATATAAGAACACAAAAAATAATGATAAAAACAAAGTAACAATTGTATATGAAAACATACCAAAAATTAATAATACCATTGCATAAGCCAAAATCACAGGTGATATAAACCATAATAAGTAAAATAACATATCACTAAAAGCAAACGAAAAAAATATTGTTTTCATTTTTATAGGTAAAATCAAAGAATTAGATAATAAATTTCCAAAATCTCCATACTTTCTTTCTAAATAATCTCTAGCATACATACCAAATGCTCCTGACATTATTCCTGTTATTAAAAAAATATAAAAACCAACATTATAAATTTTCGAAACATCAACATTTGGATTTATTAAAAAAACTGCTCCAATAACAATTGAAAAAAAAACAAACATCAAAATAGGATATGAATAAAAATTTCTTTGCTTTATTCTATTTGTATTTGTTCTCATAGATTCTTTGAACAAATATTTTATCAATTCATTTTTCATTTTCAATCAATTTTATAAAAAAATCTTCAAAATTATCATTGCTTTTACTTACATTTTCCATGGAATCATTTAACAAAACTCTACCATTTTTTAGTATACAAACATCACTACAAATTTCTTTAACGATACTCAAAACATGAGTTGATAAAAAAACTGTATTTTTTTCTTTGACATAATTTATTAAAAAATCTTTAATCTTTTTTTGAATTATAGGATCAAGATTTATTAAAGGTTCATCAATAAAAACAAGTTTTGGAGAATGCAAAAATGCTTGTGCAATCAAAGTTTTTTGCTTATTACCTCTTGACAAATCTTTTATCAAATTATTTTCATAAGATTTTAATTCTAAGAAATTTAACCAATGTTCAATTTTTTCTTCATATTTTTCTAAATTTCTAACCTTACAAACAAATTCTAAATATTCTTTTACTGTTAAAAATGAAGGTGGAGTTTCTTGTTCTGGAATTATTCCTATATTTCTTTTTAATTCCAAAGCTTCTTTTTCAGGACTAAATCCTAATACTTTAATTTCTCCTGATTTTGGAATAATTTGTCCTGTTAATAATTTTACAACTGTTGATTTTCCTGAACCATTTGGTCCTAAAATTCCATACAATTGACCTTCTTTAACATCTATTGAAAAGTTTTCTAATTTAAAATTTTCATATTCTTTTACAAGATTTTTTACTTTGATCATTTCCATATTAATCTATTTATTTTTACATTTTTAAACTTTATGTTTTATTGATAATAACTAATATGAAAAATATTAAAAAATAATAAGAAAATACCAAACTAAAAAATATAAAATAAATAAAAATAATGAAAAATAGAAAATATAAAAAAAAATCACTTAAAAACATTAATAAAATCAAACTTTATTTTTTTATTATTTAAAATTATAATGGTTGCATTGCCTTCTTTTGCAGGCCCATTATTTATATAAGATTCAAAATATTCTTTATTTTTTACTAACTTTTTTTCTTTTAAATCAATAGCCTTAGGTCCTGCTTCATGAATATGACCACAAATATATTTTTTAATTTTATTTTTTATCAAGAAATTTTTTATATTTTCATTTCCAACATTTGCTTCTTTTACTTTTATTGGAAAACCATAATCAATTAATTCTTTTGCAAAATCTAAGGGTAAAATTGTATCTTTTTCAAATAAATGTTTCATTTCTGAAAAGTCTTCTTTTGATTCATTTAAAAAAACAATATCATCTTGAACAACTGCAAAAACTGCTCTATCAATACCTTTTTTTGTGTTACATTTAAAAGGAATGTGAGAAAAAACAATTGATTTTAATGGATCAAAACCCTTTTCTTTTTTTGATTTATTTTTAAATTCATTTACTACATCTGAAAAATAGATATGACCTGTTTTTCTTGCTGATTTTCTTTTTACAAAATATTCTTGTAATTCTTTATCATATTTTTTACTCTTTTTTTTAAAAACAAGTTTTATATTTCCACCTTTATAATTTTCGCTTCCTGAATTTACATCTGAACCTGGAATAAATACAAGATAATATCCATTATATTTGATAAAACGATTTCCTTTATCAGTTGCATTAATTATTTTTGAATATTTTTTTGATAATTTTTGAGTTATTTTTTCCAAAGTTAATCTTTGTTCATGACTTCCTCCAAAAAATATTAATTGAATATTTGTTTTTGCAAAACTTTCAATTATTTTATATTTGTCTTCAGAACTTTCTTCAAACATATCTCCTCCTAATACAATTACATTAGGATTTATCATATGAATCTTTTCTAAGATTTTTTCAACAAAATCATTATTAGAATGTATATCTGAAATAAATAAAATTTTTAATTTATTGTCATTTTTATTTTTACTATCATTATTCTTATTATTTTCATCTTTTTTATTATTATCAAATATATTCTTTCTAATTTTACTTATTTTAACTACTTTATTTGTTTTAATTATTTTATTTATTATTGTAATAATTTTGTTATTTATTTTGTTATTTATTTTATTATTTTTTTTATTATTTTTTTTATTATTTTTTTTATTATTAGAATGAATATTTTTTTTTGTGATATTATTTTTTTCTATTTTAATATTTTTTTTATTTATATTTTTTTTTATCATAAAATCACATTGATTTCTTTTATTTTATTATGTAATTTTTATCTGTTTTAGTAATAATGTTAATATTTATTAATAATATTATTTAATATTTATTATTACATTATTTATTTGTATTATTTATAATTATATTATTTTATATTATTTATAATGTATTATTTATTCAATTTATCTATGTCGACAACAATCTTTTTATCTTTTTCATCTATTGATTTTATTATGTCTTTATATTTTGAATTTGAAATTATTTCTTTAACTCTTTTTATTCCATGATTTTTTATTGCTAAATTTATAACATTTATTAAATCATTTATTTGACTATAATTTTCATAAATTAATTCTCCTTTTCTTTGATAATCTTGACTTTTTTTATCCCAAGATGAAATACTTTTTTCTTGTTTTTCAATTGATTTTTCTAAACTTATTTTTTTTGGATCTTTTTTTTCATTATTTAAATCCATTATTATAGATATAGTATATATTATTTTCAAAACTTCACTAATATTTTCAAACTCAACATTACCTTCATATAAATTAAAATCTTCTAAATCATTAAACCAAGATTTTAAAATTTCTTTTTGAGGATTTGTTATTTCTTTGTTTGTATCATAAAAAGAAAGTATTGATTTTATTTCACTAATATTAATTTCTGATTTTGTATTTATATAACATTTTGAGATTTCTTTGTATTTTTCATTGAAAAAATTAATAATATTTGTTTTTATTTTTTCTTTATCATTAACATCATCAATATTTAATATTTTTTTTGAGATTTTATTAGGAATTAACAATATTTTTGAAACATCTTTAGATAATTCATCTATGTCTCTTTCAAAATTTAAAGATTCAATTTCTGTAGGAATGTCATTAATCAATTTTTCATTGATTTCAAATCTTTCTTTTCTCATGGAATAAACTAATTTCATTTCTGATGTTTTTTCTTCAATCTTATTTTCTGTTTTTTCTTCTATTTTGTTTTCACTTAAATCTTTATTTTTTTTATTTGATTTTGGTTTATTCTTTTCTTCCAAAAATTGATTATGACTTTTTTTAACAAACAATTCAATATTTCCTTTTAGAAATAATGATATTATTAATTTTAAATGATCATTTTCAAACACAATCACTCTTTCTCTTTCTAAAATCTTAAAATCTCCAAATTGTCTTTTACAATATTTTCTTAAGATTTGTTTTGATTTTGTTTCAATATTATCAGTAATTTTTACATCACTAATAAAAATAGTAGAAGGAAATTTTATTGTTAAATATAATTTTGGCATGCATTGAATTGTAAAAAAATCTCTGTCATGAAAATATATATTTTCAATTCCTCTAAGTTGAGTTGTCTTCATTAATTGAAATATTTCTAAATAACTATATTGTTTTGACATTAATTGCATTTTAATCCTTATTATAATTTTATTATGTGTTATATATTATTTATTATAAATTGAAATGTTATTTATATATTTATATCTTTATAATATAATAAAGATTGAAATTATTATTTAAGATTTTTTTATAATTAATCAAATTAATTTTTATAAAAAAGAAAAAATGAAATAAAATAAAATGAAAAATAAAATAAAAATGAAATGAAAAACAAAATAAAATAAAAAATAAAAAAGGCAACAATAATATTAATAAATTAATAAAAAATTGAAACAAAAAACATAAAAAAGAAAAAATATAAAAAATGAAAAATCTAATTAACACAATCTATTAAATTACGACTTGATTCAAGGTTACAAAAAATCTCTTGTAAACTATCTCTGTCCACAAATCCTTCTTGTTTTTCTCCATTAATAATTAATGTTGGATATGATGTAATTTTATAAACATCTTTTAAGATTTGAATTATTGGTTCTTGATATGAAAATTCTTCATCAATCGCGAATATTAATAAATTTGTTTTTAATTTTACTTTGTAATAATCTAAATTAAAACCTTGATCAGCACAACTTGGACATTTTTCTTTTGAAGAATAAAAATAAAGAACTGTTGTAAAATTAGAATTATCTGGACAATTTTCTTTCATATCTTCTGTTAACATCCAAAAATTTAACTGAGATAAGACATAATCTCTTTTTAAAATTGTAAAATCGTCTTTTGTTACTTTTGCCTGACTTACATATGTATTTAATCTTTCTCTGTTATCTTCTAATTCAACTAAATAATAATCAAACAATGATTTTGTTTTTGCACATTGATTTGATCCTATTTTTAAATTATTTAATTCGAATTGTAATTGCATTGATCTTACATTTTGTTTTTGAACTTCATTATAACTTAAAAAATATTTTGTTCTTTCATTATCCATTAAGCTTCCTAAAAATAATCCTATTGCAAATATTGAAAGTGTTAATAAAAAAACCATCATATATTTTTTTAAATCATAGTCTCTATTATCTTTTCTTGATTTCTTTACCATTTTAATCATCTT
>JAQUVJ010000011.1:9293-13014 GCA_028693395.1 Candidatus Nanoarchaeia archaeon
TTTTTTTGTTTTTAATTATGTTTTTTATTTTATATTTATATTTGTTATTTTTTCCATTCAGATATTTTTTTCTTAATAATTACATCTTTAAAAACCCACATCCATATTCCAAAAATTATAAATGGATATATGAAAACATAACCAAGAATATCAAAAAACGCTTGTTTTGTAAATTTCTTTTCGTTTAATTTAAAAGCATTAATTATAACAAAAATTGTTGTTGCTAAAAAGAAAAAATACAATGCAAATTGAAATAGTTCTATATCTAATAATTTAAAATTAAAATTAGAATCCATTATCAACTTTATTAAATTAAAATCATATAGTGCAAGTGTGTTGTAATTATTTACAATAATTATCTTATATGCTCTTAATAATAAAAAAATTGTTACACATGATAAAATTCCTGAAATAAAAACCATTGGTAATTGTATTAATCCAAAATCCCCATATTTCTTATTAAAAATCATTTCTCTTTGATTGTTCCAAAGATTTTTGAATGTTCCATAATACCATCTATGTCTTTGTTTGTAGAAAGTTTTCATTGTATTAGGACATTTTGTCCAAACAACTGCTTCGTTTTCTTGTATTATTTTATAGTGCTTTTTTTGAATTCTCATTGCAAATTCCATGTCTTCTGTTTTATATGCTTCTCTAAATTCTTTTAATTCTTTTACTAATTTAGATCTATAAACTGCTAAAGGACCTGGAGTTACATGAACAGCGTTTACTTTTGATAATAATTTTTTATAATAATGATTTGCTGCATATTCAAAATCTTGTATTCTTTCTATGAAATTCTTTGGTTGATATATTTTAATTCTTGGAGTTACTGCACCAACTTTATTTGAATAGAAATTTCTTAAAACTAATTTTAATGAATCAGGTTCTGGATAAGAATCAGCATCCAAAGTTGAGAAAAAATCTGTATCAATTTCTGGAATTACCATATTAATTGCAGTATGTTTTCCTCCATTTTTTTTTGTTCTTGCTTCAATTCTTAATTCTGGATATTTTTTCTTCATTTCTTCAACAGCTTTAACCATTAATTGATAAGTATTATCAGTTGATCCATCATCGACTGCAACTATTCTCATCTTGTCTTTTGGATAATCCAATTCACAAGTTGTTAAAATTGTTTTTTCAATACTATCTTTTTCATTCCATGCAGGTATTACAATTGTAATTGATGGCCATTTTTTTATTACTATTTTTTTATGATCTTTTTCAATCAATTGTAATAGTAAAAACATAATGTAATACATTGAAATAAAATACAATGTGTATTGAATTATTACAAATAAATCCATATGCTTCTTAAAATCTTGTTATATTTATAAATTTATTTACTTTTAAAGCCTATTAATATTGTAATCAATTTATTTATCTATTAAATATAATATAAAAATAAAAAAAATATAAAAATAGAAAAATAAGAGAAAATAGAATAAATAAAATATATAATTAATCTATTTTAATCTATTTTAAAAACTTCTTTAATTATTTCGTATGTTTCAGGGTATAAATCTAAATTTAATAATTCTGTATGAAGTGAAGTTTCAAGTAAATCACTACAACTTCCATTTATTATGTAAGATTTTGCATAAGATATTAATGAACTATTCAAACTAACAACTCCATCACCATCTCCATCTTTCATATTACAACCAATTCCTGATATTGTATTAATATTTATTTCTGGAATATAATTTGGATCATTTAATTTTAATAAAAATATACTATCTTTTTGCATATCTTCACATTCAGAACTATGACCAAAAACTGGACAAAAAAAACTTATTCTACCATCAACTCCATTATTTGGAGTTCCTATTAATAAAACATTATTTACAGAATTATATCCAAAAATTTGCAAATATCTTCTTACAACAAGCCCTCCCATTGAATGAGCAATTATGTCAACTTTGTCTTTACCTGTTTTTCTTTGCATATTTTTTATGATTTCTGATAATCTTATTGCATATGTATCTATTTTCTCATTCTTTTTTGTTATATAAATATATGAACCTAAATTAAAATAATAATCATAATAATAAGTTGCTTTTGCAACAAGTGGTGCAGTAAAGTATGACCATTCTAAATCTGTTGAAGAATATGGATCATCATAGTTTATTACTCCTGCATCAATATATCCATCTTCTATTAAATTCAATATGATTTTATTATAAGAATTTGTTTGCCAATCTGCTGGTGTTGATTTTAAAACAGAGTGACCATGTAATAAAAGCATTGGATAATTATCATTATCATTTCTACAACTTTCATCATAACAACATTGACTACACTGATTAAAAATACAACATTGTGATGTTGGCTCAATTAATTCATCTGGAAATATTTTTTTTATTTCTTCATTTATTTCATTTAAATTAATTGTTTTAATTTTTGAAATATTTTTATTTTCAAAATTAATTTTTTCTGTACAAATTAAATCTTTAAAATTTAATAAAGAAGTTCTATCATTAATCATTAACATTTTTCCTATGTATGAATAACTTTTGTTATCTAAAAAAACAAATTTCTCATTAGTAAAATTAAATGGGCATCCTTCTTCTAATTCTTCACAACTTATTGAACTCTTTGTTGAGTTTAATACAATATTATTGTAAATATAATATTTTTCATTTTTGAAAGGATAAATAAAATAGGAATCATTTGACGAAATATAATCAATTGTATCACAAAAAAATGAAATATTTATAGATTTGTTATTTGTTGAAATATTTGATTGATTTTCTGATAAGTTTAAATCTAAATAATCAAAAAGTTCTAAATATTCTTCAATGTTTAATCTTAAATCAATTATTTTTTGCAATTCTGTTTTAAATGAATTTTCTAAATCATCTTTAAATAAAAAGAAATTATTAGATATATTAAAAAAAGATGTATTTAGTGCTAATATTTCATCATAAAAACTAATATTATTGTATTCATTTTCATAATAATTCTCTTGAACTTTTATTAAATTTTCTTGAAACATTATTAAATTTTCAACTATATTATTTAAAATAATATTATTATTGATATTATCTAAATTATTAATTATATCATTGTAATAAAGATTTAACAAATCATTATAAAAATTAATAGATTTGTTTTCTAAGGAAACATTTTCTAAAAAATTTAGATTTATTTCTAATAATTTTTGATTTGTTTCATTAATTTTTTTATTAATATCATCAAAATTTATTTTTGAAAGTTCTGTATATCTTTGTTCTTCCCATAAATTTAATGATAAATTTACTTCATTTACTATTTCTAAAAACTCTTTTTGGATTTTTTCAATTTCTTTTTCAAAAAGATTTCTTTCAAATAAAAAATTAGTATTATAGATTTGATCACTTAAGTTTAAAAATAAATTATTTAATTGATTTGTATCATTTGTTAAATTTACAAGTAAAATTCTTTTTTCATTCTTTATTTCACTTTCTTCATCCGTTAATTCATGTGATAAAATTATAAAAGAAGATCTTGAAGATTCTACATTGTTGTTTTTACAAATAAAAGATTCTTTATTAGAACATTTTACTTCTAAATTGTATATTTTTTTACCAAAACCAATACTTGGACTAATTATTGTTGTATTTATTATTTCTTGTTCATTATTTTCAATAGTAAAATTTTTTGAAAATATTATTTTTTCAAATTCTCTATCAATTAAATTTAATTCACACTGAGATTTGCAAAAAAAACTTGTTTG
>JAQUVJ010000011.1:13114-16121 GCA_028693395.1 Candidatus Nanoarchaeia archaeon
ATTTTTCATTATCTTTTTTCATACGTTTTAAACATCATTTAACTTTATAAATTATTCTTAATTAAAAGATATTATAAATTTTAATATTATAAATTTTAATTATTTATATATTATTTATCTTAATATAAACCTCATTTCTAATCTTATTATTTTAAAAAACAATATTTCTATAAAAATAAAAAAAACATATTAATAAAAAATCAAAAAAATAAGAAAATAATAAAAAATGAAAAAATCAAAAAAATAAGAAAATAATAAAAAATGAAAAAATCAAAAAAAAAGAAATAAAAATAAATCAAAAGTCAAAACTTCATAAGATTTAATCCAACATCATTTGAGAATTCTCTATCAATTTCATCATCAATAATTTCAATAAATCCTTCAAATGTTGCACTAATGATTGCATGATTTAAATGACCTCCAAAACAATTATGCTTATCATCACACACATTTATATGTAAATGAAGATATGTTTCGTTAGTCATTGTTGAAACATTTCCAAGCAAAGAAGTTATTTCAAAATTTTTATTAAATTCATTAGAAAAATATTGTTTTTTTTCTACATCAAACAATCCTACTTTTACTTTATTTGTTGCTCCTATTCCTGAAATCATTCCTAATTTAACATTATATTCCTTACAAATTTTCATTAAACTTTCAACTAATTCTTCTCCTTTATCTACTCTTACTAAAATCTTATTATTTATTTTTTTGCTCAACATATATTATTAAATTTTTAATCTTTTTATAAAATTTATTAATAATAATAATAATAATAAGTTTAATACAAATAGAAAAAATGAAAAAAAAATATAAAATAAAAAAAATATAAAATAAAAAAAAATGAAAAAAATGAAAATAGATTAAATAAAAAAACCTGCAATCTTAGCAAAAAAAGAAATTATTCCTGTTTTCATTTTTCCTAAGACTCCTTTTGCTTCAATTTTTAATTCTTTTGATTTCTTTAATTCATTAAATTTATCTAATGGATTTTCACTATTAATTATACTATTTATTGTTTCCAGATCTTTTAAATAAATTTTATATGTGAAATCTTCACTAATAATTCTATCAAATCCTTCAAATTTTTTGTTTTTTAAGATTAAAGTTCCTACATCTAATCCATCATTTGTATAAATATTGAACTTTTCATTTTTATAAGGAACATAACCTGGTAATTCAAAACCTTCTTCAATACTTTCAAAAAAAGATCTAATTTCTTCAACATATACATTTTTACTTACATCTTGTGTTGTTAATAAATCTTCATCTTCTGATTCATTTGCAAAAGAAAATGAAAAAGATAGAATAAAAATAAAGAATATTAACATATATTTTTGTTTGAAGTTCATAATATCACAATATCATTAAGATTAATCATATTATAAACTTTTTTATTTATAATATTTTTTATAGAAAAATTAAAAATATTAATTAAGAAAATAAAAATCATAATAATTCCAATAAAAAAAATAAAATATAATATAAAATAATATAATACAATATAATAAATAAATAAAAGTTAATTAAATTAACGAAATTCATTAAATTAATCAAATTAATTAAAATCAAAAAGAGTACTTTGATTTTTCTCCTTTTTCTTTTTTTCTTTTTTCTCTTTTTTTTCTTCAAAAGATAGAGGTTTTTTTGTTATTTTTTCTGTGTTTTTCTCTCCTATAATTCTTACTACTATTTCTGATTTTTCTTCTATATCTTTTTGTGTTTTTATTCCTTCATTAAATAATTTTCTTGCTCTAATTTTTCCTATGTTTTTTAATTCTACTAATTTTATTAATTCTTCTTTGATTCCATATTTTAATCTTTTTCTCAAAACATCAATTTTTTTATACAATTCTTTTTCATCATATAATCTTGATATTTCTTGTAATGAATACAAAACCCAATCTCCATTATACAATTTATTATTTAAATCTCCTGGAGTTATTCCATATTTTTCCATTAAATAATCTTCTTTTTGTTCATTAATCCATTCATATAAAACGCATGCAACATTAAATGATTTGAAATAATCGTCAAATTCAACTTCAAAAACATCGGGGACTTCTTGATACAAATTTTCTTCGTATTCATTATAATAATCTGAAAAAATATTTTTATCTTTAATATTTAAAAATGGTCGCATTTCAAATGTATTACAAATTATTTGAAGTAAAGAAAAATCAATTAAATTATCTGGATCTTCTTTATATTTTTTTATGAAATTTACAAATTTATTTGATGTAATCGGATCTATATATAATTTTGAAATTAAATTCCCTAAAATTGTTTGATTAATTTTATTTTCTTCTTCTTCAATTAATTCAAAGTCTTTTAAATTATTTATTATTCTTCTTAACATAAATTCTAAATATTCTTCGTCTCCAAATTGATAACCATAAAAAGTATTTAAAAAGAATTTTTTTATTTCTTCAAAATCATTAATAAATGTTGTAACACTAAGCATTTGAAATCTTAAAATTGGCTCTACTCCAAGTTTTGAACTTATGTCTTCTGCAACTCCAAAAATATATTTATCAATCAATAAATCTTCTTTTTCATTTCCAACTACAATTATTGCTTCTCCTATCTTTTCTTCAAAATCAGGTCTTCCTGCTCTTCCTGCCATTTGAAGATATTCAAGTGTTGGAATATATTCTTGTCTTCCTGAAATTCCATTGAATCTTTTTACTGATTGAATTATTGCTCTATATGCTGGTAAATTAATTCCTGCAGCAAGTGTTGGTGTTGAAAAAATTATTTTTATATTATTATTTCTAAATTCATCTTCTATTAATTCTCTTTGATTTGATTTTAATCCTGAGTGATGAAAAGCAACTCCATATTCAATTATTTCTGATAATCTTTGACATTGTTTTGTTGCACTATCTCCCAATATTTTTTGTGATATTTCATAAAGAATTTTATTATCTGTTGTAATTATATCATTTTTTTTAAGAAATTTTGATAAATCTTCTGATTGTTTTTCTGCACTTTTTTTAGAATTCAT
>JAQUVJ010000011.1:16221-28557 GCA_028693395.1 Candidatus Nanoarchaeia archaeon
TAATCTTTTTTCTTTATTAGCTCTTCAAAGAAAAAAACATCTTCAATATTTTCCGATGATAAAACCTCTTTAATTCTATAAGCTAATTCAAGTGAAGGATTATATCTTCCTGCTTCAAGAGAAATTATAGTTTGTCTTGTGACTTCAACTAATGATGCCAATTCCTCTTGAGTCATATCTTTTTCTTTTCTTAATTCTTTTATTTTATTTTTCATTAAATATTCCATGGGTTTCACTTATTTTTTTATTTTTATTTTTAAAATTATTAATCATAATTTTCTTTCTATTAATTTATATGATATTAAATAAAATATTAAAATAACCATAATTGAATTACTTATAAAAGTTGAATAACTCCATGTGAAATCATATATACCATCTAATATCATTAATATAAATCCCATGATAAAAATAAAACTAAATGTAGCTCTACTTGCTAAATAACCAATTTTCTCCATTCTTTCATCTATTATTTTGTTTTTTTGTATTTTATATCTTAATACTATTATAAAAACTAATAAAAATGAACAAAAAATCAAATAACTGCCTACACTTGAATATCCAAAGTAATCTTTTTTTCCTATATTAAAGACATTTAATAATATTCCTGTAATAAAAAAAACTAAAACAAAGATTGATTTTATTATTAAATTTCTTTTGGAATTTATTTTTTTGCTTGCCATAAAATGTAAAAAATATATTACTATTTAAATTTTTTGATTATGTAAAAAATATATTACTATTTAATCAGAAAAACAAAAAAATAAAAACAAAAAACAAAAGAAAAAAAAATAATAAGAAATAACAAATAAGAAATAAAATAATAAATAAAATAATAAATAATAAAGTTATAAAATTATAAAATAATAAAATATATAATATAATTAATATTATTATATTACATGTTTGACGAAAAAGATAGTAAGGATAAAACAGATAAAATATTAAGATACATTACTTGGTTTCTAAGAATTTCATTATTAATTGCAATTATAATTTCTATCATAGAATTAAATCTAATGACTACTTTTATTAGTTCTTTAATTTTGTTTCTCACTTTTTTACCAGATATTATTGAAAGTAAGACAAAAATCAGGTTTCCTATCGAATTTGAGCTTGTTACAATTATTTTTATTTATGGAGCCTTATTTTTAGGAGAAATAAAACAATATTATTTTAGATATTGGTGGTGGGACTCTGCACTTCATACTCTTTCAGGATTATCAATAGGTTTTGCAGGATTTATTATTCTTTATACTTTACAAAAGAAAAATAAAATCGCAGCTTCTCCTTTTATAATTTCATTATTTGCTTTTATGTTTGCAATTGGAATTGGTGGTTTATGGGAAATTTTTGAATTTGCAATGGATCAAATATTTGGATTTAACATGCAAAAAAGTGGACTTATTGATACTATGTGGGATTTAATCTTAGATTCAATTGGGGCATTAATTACTTCAATAATTGGTTATTTTTATCTCAAAGGAAATAAAAATAAATTATTTGATAGATTAGTTTCAAAATTTGTTCAAGTAAATCCAAATATTTTTAAGAAAAATAAAAAAACAAAAATAAAAAATTAATTATTAAAAAATAAATATTAAAAATAAATAAAAATAAATATAGAAAATACAAAACACAAAAAATTAAAAAAATTATTTATTTTTTTCTTCATTTAATATTAAAATTGCTTCTGCGATATCAGCATTTGTTTTTTCAAGTGCATCTAAAGCTTCATCTTCTGTTGCTCCTGTTTCTTCCATTACTAATTTTAAATCATCTTCATCAATTTCGATAACTTCTTCTTCATCGTCATCTTCTAAGATTTCTTCATCTCCAACAATTTGATAAGTGTCTTGTCCCATCATATTTACTTTTGTTATTTGAGGATCATTTATCAAAATTTTATGTTCTGGAGTTTTTATTATTACATATTCTGCATCAATTTCTTCTTGTTGCATTCCCATTTGTTTCATCATTTTTTGTATTTGATTTGGATTTATGTTCATGTTATTCACCTATATCTTCTAAAATTGAATGATTATTAATAAATTTTATGTTATATCTTTTTGTTTTTTTGTTTTTTTGTTTTTTTGTTTTTTTTGTTTTTTTTTGTTTTTTATTGTATTTTTATATATTTTATATATTATATTTGTTATTAACTATGTTTTTTATTAACTAATTTTTATATCTATTAATTACTATATATCTTTTATCATATACTTCCTATTTTAAATTTATTTATATATTATATTATCAAAAACTATTCTATCATATATTTCAATAAATATAAAAATATAGATACAAAAAAGTGAGAGTTATGAATGAATGTGATTATGAAAAAATATATGAAGCAAATGATACAAAATTATTTGAAGACTTAACAAAAGAAGAAATAGAACTTTTTAAAGAAAAGAGAAAAATATTAACTCAATCTGATTATGTTGATCCAAAATATTATTTTCCTAGAAAATCACTTATCACAATAGATGGAGCTGACAAAACAGGAAAAGGAACTATGACAAATCATCTTGCTTATGCATTAAGTGAACTTGGATATAATGTTTTAGTTACACCTTTTCCTAATTATTCTGGATTTGGATTTTATGTTGAAATGATGTCATCTTTTTCTAAAATAAAAGAAATTATTTCTCAAAATAGATCTGAATTTAGAAATGTAGATATTGATGATTGGGAAAAAAATATTCAAAAATATTGGGGACTTTATGCACTTGATAGAATTGGAAGTGCAAGTCAAATTGAGAATGCACTAATCGATAATAAAATAGTTTTAACAAAAAGAGGTAGTAAATTTACTCATAGTGCATATCAAATTGCCTTCAATGGTGTTGAAGATGAAGAAATGGTAAAAAATCTTGATAGTGCTTTTCCTAATCCTATGCTTATAATTAATCTTCATTCACAAGAACAACTAAGAAAAACATTTTTAGACAAAGGATCAAGTGTAGCAGATTATTATGAATCTCTTCCTGAAAAACAAAAGAAAGTAATAGAAATACAATCAGAATTCACAATAAATCCTCAAAAAGTGTGTGCAAAATATGGTTTTTTCCAAAGATTTCAAACACCAGATGTAAGGTTAAAAGAATCTTTAGAACGAATACTTATTCTTTTTGAAAAAAATAATATAAAAAGAAGTAATCATCCTGGAACTATTGAAGTTTTTGGTCAAGAAGAACCTAGTTTTGATCTTAGAAGTAAAGATGGATTAATTGAATTTTTTAATAGCGTGGATCAATTTTTCTTCATGAATTTATTGTTTAAAGATCAAAAAAGAATTATAGAATCAGATGATAAAGATAAATACAAAAAATTATTTACAATAGGAGAAAATATCGACAATTATGCTATTTCTCAAAAGGAAAGTATTGATAATGTAATTGCAAATTTTAAATAATTTTTCTTAATTATCTTAATTTTTTATATTCTTATTTTTTCTTGTTTTTTTATATAAAAAATTACTAAAATATTACTAAAATAAAAAAAAATAAATTATAATAAAATAAATATAATATTAAGAAAATCATAGAATTATCAAAAAAATAAACGCCGAGAGAGAGATTCGAACTCCCGTGTCCAGGGGACACTGGCTCTCAAGGCCAGCGCAATACCAGGCTATGCGATCTCGGCAATTTATATATAAAAGATTTATATTTATTATTTAAACCTTTTTATAAGATGAATCCAGAGGGATTTGAACCCTCGACCTTTCGGTTAAGAGCCGAATGCTCAACCAAACTAAGCTATGGATCCAAAAAAATAAATAAAAATTAAAATTTGGAATCAAATCCTCCTTCATTTAATTTTTTTACTGCATCAGCAACTTTCATTCCTTCAACAGTTATTCCTAAAGATCTACATGTTCCCATAACTTCTTTAGATTTTTCTTTCATAGTTTTTCCAAGTAATGCATCTGTTTTCATTCTTGCTATTTTTTGAACTTGTTCAATTGTAATATCTGCTACAAATTCTGTACTTGGTTTACCTGAACCTTTTTTTAATTTTAATTCAGATTTAATTAATTCTGCTGTTGGTGGTGTACCAATAACAATATTATAATTTTTTGTTTCTGAATTAACTTCAATTTTAACTGGAACTTTCATTCCTTTAAAATCAGCTGTTTTTGTATTTATATCTGCTACAACTTGTCCTATATTTAATCCTAATGGACCTAATGCTGGACCAATTGGAGGTGCTGCTGTTGCTTTTCCTCCTTCTACTAGTACTTCTACTGTTTCAATTGCCATTATTATCACGTTATTTTTATTTATTTATTTTTATTATATATTTTATTATATATTTATTTTTAAATTTTTGAAGCTTTATTTGTGCGTAACACAATTAGAGATTTAATTAATATTTATAAATCTTGTGCGATATCTTATTTTTATAATAAATTTTTATTTATCTTTTTTAACCTTTTTAATTATGAATACAAACCTTTAAATATAGATATAATATTAAATAATCGAGGTGAAATTATGGGATTTTTTAGTGTATTAATGTGGTTAGTTGGTGTTGCTTGTGCAATATGGGTAATTTATGATGTTGTAGTAAACCAAAAAAAATATAGCAATGAAAAAAAATTAATTTGGATAATTTGTGCAGTATTTTTTAATATAATAACCGCAATAGTTTATTATTTTTTAGAAAAAAGAAAATAAATATTTAATATTTTTATTTCTTTTTAATTATCTTTTTTTTTATATTTATTCTTTTTTTTTAAAAATACTTAAATTTTGTTTTTTAATATTTTATTTCTTATTTAGGTTTTACTTTCTTAAATTTTTTATTTTTTTAATCTAAATTGTCAATATCTAATATTTCTACATTTCCATAGTTTGTTTCTATAATTATTTTACTTTTTTCTTTTGTAATTTTATTAATATCAAAATTTCTTTGATGTACTAAAGTTATTTCTTCAATTCCATCTTTTCCTGATATCATGTTTTTTGGAATAATAACTTTTCCTTTTTTAAAAAAAATATTTTCTTCAATTCCTTTTATTGAAATTTCTTCATCTCCAATTAATCTAAAAAGTTCTGGTTCGTCATCATCAATAATCAAATATTCGAAATTTTCCTTTGAAGAATTAATTTCTAATATCATATTAATATACATACTTAATAATATATAAATATTTTTTAGAAAATAAGGATATTAATTTAATTAAATTATAAAATTAAACATTAAACCTTAAATTGGGAATTAAATTCCTCTTCATTTTTTTTAATTAAATCATATGATTTTATTACAAAATCAACAAAATTTTCTTTTTTTTCATAAAATTCTTTAAAAATATCTAAAATTAATCTATCTTTTATTTTTATTTTCTTAATAATATCATAAACAGATATTTCTTCAATTTTGTATAAATCTTGAAATCTTTTATCTTGTAAAATAATTCCTGGCATTATTTCACTAAACTTCCAAATTAAATTTGGAGATTCAAAATTACTTGAATCAACTTCTGGATAAATCTCTTTAAATTTTTCAAAAAAAATAAAATGTGATATTTCATGCAAGATTACTTCAATTAACTTTTTATCATCAAACTTATAAAAAACATAAAAAAGATTTTCATCTAAAAATCTTGGACAAAGTGGACTTAAAGTTATTTTTACATCAAAGATTTTACGTTTATTAGTCCATTTTATTTCATTAATTTCTTCAAAAATTTTCATAAATTTATCATTGTATTTGTTCCATAGTTTTTCTAATCTATTAGAAAGATTCTTTAATTCTACTTCATGTTGTTTTTCGTAATTTTTAAAAAAAATAAACAAATCTTTTTTTTTATTTTTAGAATTGTTTAAAATTTCTTTTAACTCTGGGTAAAAATAAAATGAAGAATTTTTAAAAATATTATCATCTAAAAAAACAAATTCTAAAAGTTCCTTATATTCATCAATCTTTTCTATAGATATTTTAATCTTAGGAATCATAATATCATAATCATTAAAATACTTATAAATTCTTCTAAATTCTTCTAAGTATTTTTTATTTAAAAAAGAAAAAAAAATAATAATATTTTATAAAAATTAAATAATTTAATCAAAGAAATTTAATTTTTTAATTATTTATAACTGATTTTAATAAAATCTATTTATAATTTTTTATATAATCTATGAGATCTTTTATTTTATCTTCTACAATTTCAAAACCTGCAGCATCTTGATGACCTGCACCTTCTATTATTGGACAATTATTAATAAACTCATTACAATCAATTGTTGTTGATCTCATTGAACCCTTATATACTCCTTTCTTTTTTTGAATCGCAATTGCAGTCTTTTTTGTATCAGAATTTATTCTTGAAGCTATAACTCCAACAATGTTGTAATGTTCATTTACATCTATTTTGGTGAAAATTATATTTTCTGTTTCAACTAAATTATAATCTTTAGAATATAAATTTTTTAATTCTTCTTTTATGACTACATATTTGTCATCGTATAAAAAAAATCTTTCAATTCCTTTATAATTATCAAAAATTTTTAAATCTTCTAAAATTAAATTTCCATCCCATCCAAATCTTTTTCCTAAATTAAAATAACTTCTGAATTTTTCTATAAATAAATTTATTTTTCCATTGAATTCACTAAACTTTAACAAATAAGGAAAATAATTTTCAATTGAATCATAGAGATTTGTATCTAAATTATTAATAGGATCTCCCATATCTCCTGTAAAACCTGTTAACATAAAGAATGTTTCCATTTCGTAATCGTATAAATCATCTAATGTCCAAAGTAAAAAAGATTTAAAAATTAGAATACTTGCAGATGTTTGTGATTCATCACTTAAGTTCCACATAATTTCTCCATCCATTTGTGTTTGAAGTGGATGATGATCTAAATAGATTAATTTTTTTGATGGAATATCTTCTGCAGGATTTATATCAGTTATTATATAAATATCAGCTTCTTTTTCAAATTGATTTTTTGAAATAATGAATTTTTCATCACTTGAAACTGTTAAAATTTCTTTTGTTTCAAATTTCTTTAATAAATTAAAAAGTAAAGCTCCTGAAGAAACACCATCTGCATCATAATGACAACCAATTGCAACAATTTTATTTTTGCATAAATTTTTTAATTTATCAAAATTCTTTTTAGATAATTCTATTTCATTTTGAGAATAAATAACTGGTCTTTTTACATCCAAAATTTTATTAAGGTTTTCATATGTATCTATTATTCTTTGAAAATAGACCATTTGCTTATCTGATAATCCACTTTTTTCATATTGTTCTATCAAACTTTTATAAAAATCATTAAGCAAACCATATTTTATTAAAGTTTTTTTTATTTCTTTAATATCCATTTAAACTCCCCAAAGTGGATTTTGAATTCTCATTATTTCTGCAAATTCTTTCAAAACTTCTTTTGTTCCTGAATCTATAAAATCCTTATTGTTTTTATATTTCTTAAATTCATCTTCGGTTATTTGAACATATAATTCGTCTCCTTCGTTAATATTTCTTCCAACTGTTGCGTTTTCAATTGCAACTGCTACTTGTGTATTTTTTTCACATTTATTAACAAATTCTTTTTCTTTTTGAATTGATTTTAAAGTTCCTACTCTTTTTCCTTCTTTGTTTACTAAATTTACATTTGCATATAAAATTCCTTCAACAATTTCTACTCCTACTACTGCTGGATTTGATTGTCTAAACGTATATCCCATTAATAATTTAATTTTAGATGGTTTTGTTAATGTTCCAATTTCTCTTTGAGTAATTAATTTTTTAATTGTTTCTTTTTCTTCTTCATATTTAACAATTATTTCATAAATTACTGGCGACTTTATTATTCTAATATTATTTTCTTTTGCTAAATCAATAACTGATGAATCTAGTTCTTCTGTGTTAAATGCTAAAATAAAAGAATTTATTTCGTTTTTTTCTCTTTCAGTTTGTGCATCAATTATATCTTTTTTTGTAATTTTTCCTACACTTGCATTTGAAATTTTAATATCTTTTTCTTGTGCAATAAATGTCATTGCTTCTAAACTTCCAAGAGTATCTGCTTTAATTACAATTCCTTCATTTGAATTTGTTGTAACAATTGCTTTAACTTCATGCATTAATTCTTTTTTGATTTGCTTAATATCTAAATCTTTTTCTCTTTTTTCATCAAATGCAACAAATGAAACTCCCGCAATAACATCTTCAATATCATTTGCTAAAATTTTTATTCCTGTTGATGCAACAGCACTTTGAATCGTAATTGATTTTGTTTTTTCATCTCTTAATTCTTCCATTTCTGCTGGTTGTAATAATGATTTTACTTTTGTTTCAATTATATCATCAACTCCTGCAATTAACAATTTATCTCCTTTTTGAATTGTTCCTTCATACAAAATAACATCTAAAGCTCTTCCTAAACCTTTTGGTTTTTTTACTTCTAAAATTGTTCCTCTTGCAATTCCACCTGGATCCATTTCTAATTTATTTGTTAAGAATTTTTGAGCTAAAGCACATATTATCATTAATAAATCTGGAATTCCTTCACCTGTTATTGCTGAAATAGGAATTATTGGAATTTGTTTTGTGAAATCACTAACTCTATCATATCTTTCTGCTTGTAAACCATATTCATAAACAGTTCCTACTATTTCATAAAGTCTATTTTCAACACTTGTAATAACTGCTGGTTCTTGAGAATTTATTATTTTAATTATTGAATCTGATATGATTTTTTTGTGTTTACTTACAGCATTTTTATTACCAATTTCACTTGATTTAAATCTAGGAAATTTATCAATTTTATTTGCTGCTATTACAAATGGAACTTTATAATTTTTTAATATTTCAATAACTTCATAAGTTTGTTGTTTAAATCCTTCATTTATATCTATTACAACAATCGCAATATCTGCAAGGTTTCCTCCTCTTTTTCTAAGATTTGTAAATGCTGCATGTCCTGGAGTATCAATAAATAAAAGACCTGGTATTTTTAAATCAAAATTAATTTTCTTGAAAAGATCATGAGATATTTTTTTTATAACGTTCATTGGAACAATAGATGCACCAACATGTTGAGTAATTTGACCTGGTTCTTTTGCTACCATAGTAGATTCTCTAATGAAATCCTGTAAAGAAGTTTTTCCGTGATCAACGTGTCCCATAACTGTAATTATTGGTTGTCTTGTTACCATTTTCTATCACCATAAAGAATATATTTATAGAAAGTATGATTAATATTAAAATGTTTTTAATTTTATAAATAAAATAGCTGTATTTTAATTATAATTGAAAATAAAAAAAGAAACTTTTATAAATCACTCCTTATTTTCAATTACCACTGCTTAGTTAAAGGCGATAATAAATGAAAAGTTACATAGTAAAATACGATACAAAAATAATAAGTTTGGATTATCAGACAAGAACCCAAGGAGATAGTGAAGGAAAAAATTATACAATAACAAATAATTCATACACATCAATTGTAAAAAAACCTATTCCTGGAGAATTAGAAAGAAGAATAATGATGGATTTAGAAACAATATTATTTAATGAAGTTACTGAAGATACCGCTACCATCTCATTTGGAGTTTTAATAAAAGAAAAAAACTTCTTTAAAACAAAAGAAACACCTGTTGAAGAAAAGTTTCCAAGTATAATAACAAAATATAATGAAGAAGAATTAGATGAAATAAAAAAGATTTATAACAGATATTTAAAAAATTAATTTATATTTTTAATAATTTTCCAATTTATTTTCTATTTTTTATTAAAATTTTCTATTCTAATTTTTTAAAAATAAAAATATAAAAAAACAAAGAAAAAATAAATAAAAAACAAAAAAAGAATAAGAAAAGAATAAAAGAAGAAAAATAAATCATATCTTTCTACTATCATATGCCCAATGTAGAAGTGCTTGTCTTTGTTTTTTCCTACAATTTAATTCGAGAAAAAAGCAATTATTTTTTATTTGAGCAATATGTCTTTTCATAGCAATCCATCTTTTAATTTGTCTTTGGTCATCTAAACATCTTCTTCCCATATAATATCTGCAATACCACTGAAACCATCCTCTTGGATCTTCATGATAAATCCATCCTTTTTCTTGCCAATATTTAAGAGAAGTTGATGCATCTATTTTGAAATAATTTATTGATGGATCTTTTTTCTTTGATAATTTTGCATTAACAAACCAATCTTTTGGAAATTCATTTTTACAATCATTCATATATTTTCCTCCAAAAACTCCTAGTTCTAACATTTCTTTTGGGGTTAATTCTGGTTTAAATCTTTCATCAAAATTTTCTCCAATTTTTTCTGTTAAAAAATATTCATAATTTTTTTGAAAATAATCATTTACAATTATTTTTTTCTTTTCCATATATATCCTTTTTGTTTTAATTTTCTTTAAAAATAAAAATAATATCATAATATAATAATATAATAAAACAATAAAACAAATAAAAGTATTTTAATTTAATAGATTTCTTATGTCAATCATCTTTATAATTTTTATCAAAAAACGACTAAAAAAATAAAAAAATATAAGAAAATATAAGAAAAAATATAAAATTAAAGAAAAAAATAAAGAAATAAAGAAAAATAATTAATTATTTTTCTTAAAATTACTTGTTTTTTTATAAGATATGAAAATAATTATTATCAATTCTATTAAAATAACAAGTGGTCTTGCAATTGTTGGTAATGAACTATATGAAGATACTGTTCCAAATAATAATGAAAATACTCCTCCTAACATAAATCCAGTTCCTATCCATTCGTTTAAACTATTTTTATGTGCAGGCAAATAAATTCCAATAAATATTGCAATTAAAGCAAGTAATGCAGAAATGTAAAATTTTACACTATTGTATTTATCTCTTGCTAAATTATATTCATGAGAACATGTATCACATACATAACCTGATTGACAACCATTTTCATCATATTCATATTTAATGTATCCATCACTTTCTGAACAATTCCTTTGAGCTGCTGTAGAAACTACAATTGGTGTACAATTAATACTATTTACATCAGAGCTTTCCTTTATATCGTAATAATAATTATCACAAAAATCATTATAATCTGGGGTATTATATATTGCATCTATTGATGAAAAAACAAATACAGAAAATAAAATTCCTATTGCAAATATAATAATAACTTTTCTTATATCCTCCATATTTCTTTAGATATTTAATAATATTTAAAGTCTATGTTTCTTTTCGAGTTGTAATTTTTCACTAATAAAAAAATATTAAAAAAATAAAAATTAATTATCATTTAATTTTAATAATCTAGTTGGGTTTGCAACGAAAACATTATGCTCTTTTCCAAAAGCAGATTTAAATAAATCATTTACGATACTTGGAGAATTATTGTTTTCACTTAAATGACAAAGAACTATATTTTTTACTTTTTCTAAATTCAAATGATTTAAAAATTTCAAAGAATCTAAATTAGAACAATGACCATATTTTCCTTTTATTCTTTCTTTTAAAATAAATGGATATCTTCCATGATCTAATAAAAAATTATCATAATTTGCTTCTAATAAAATATCTGTAAATTCAAAATTATTTAAAAATTCTATTAGATTGTCATCAAAACATCCAAAATCTGTTAAATTTAAAACACAATTTTCTTTATCTTTTAAAATAAATCCTATCGGATCTTTTGCATCATGATTTTTTTTAAAAGAAATTACTTCTATATCATTAATAAGTATTTTTTCATTTATTAATTCAAATTTTATATCTGGGAAACTATCAATCAAGGCTTCAATTGTTCCTGGACTTGAAAAAACTTTATGAGTTTTTTGTAAAGATTTTAGTCCTTTGCAATGATCTTGATGTTCATGTGATATAAGAATTCCATCTATTTCATTTAATTCAATATTTAATTCTTTTAATTTTTTTTCAATATATGATTTTGAAAAACCAATATCAACTAATATTTTTGTTTTCTCATTAATAAACAAAAAAGAATTTCCTGAACTGCTTGAACCTAAAACATAAATTTTCATAATATCAAATATTAAATATTGAATAGTTATAAAAATATATTTCTTTAGAAATAGTTACATAAATAAAACAAAAAATAAAAAAATAAAAAATAATTATTTATTCTTTAAATGATCTTGAAGAATCTGATCTTCTAGATGAATCTCGTCTTGGACCACTTGATGAACGAGGAGAACCTGAACCTCTAGATGAATCTCGTCTTGGACCACTTGATGAACGAGGAGAATCTGATCTTCTAGATGAGTCTCGTCTTGGACCACTTGATGAACGAGGAGAATCTGAATTTCTAGATGAGTCTCGTCTTGGACCACTTGATGAACG
>JAQUVJ010000011.1:28657-38683 GCA_028693395.1 Candidatus Nanoarchaeia archaeon
TTCCAAAATTAGATCTTCCATCTCTATTATTAAAATTATTTCTATTTGATCTATCATTATCATTATCTTCTGTTTCCATGATAACTCTTTCAAATACTGGTAATTTTTTAGCAATTATTTCCATTTTATTTGTATCAACAACTTTATTAAAATTTTCATAATCTCTTTGAGATAATAATGTTACAGCTTTTCCTTCATGACCTGCTCTTGCAGTTCTTCCAATTCTATGAACATATTGCTTTGGATCCTTACATGTATCATAATTATAAACATGTGAAACTCCTTTAATATCCAATCCTCTTGCTGCAACATCAGTACAAACTAAAACTTGATGTTTTCCTGAGTGAAATTCATTTAAAATTGCAGTTCTTTTTGCTTGAGTATTACCTCCATGAATTGATCTTGCTTTTATTTTATTTAATCTTAAATTTTTTTCAACAAAGTCAACATTCATTCTTGTATTACAAAAAACCATTACTAATCCGTCTTTATCTTCTTTTAATAAATGAACTAATAAAGCAAATTTGTTTTTCTTTGGAACGTCATAATATTCTTGTTTTAAAAATTCCTTAGAAACAGTTTCTTCTACAGCTACACTTTCTGGATTTTCCATATATTTATCTTTAATATAATAAATATCATTTGAAATTGTTGCTGAAAATAACAATGTTTGTCTTTGTTTTGGAACTTGTTTAATTATTTTTTCTACATCTGGTAAAAATCCCATATCAAGCATTAAATCTGCTTCATCTAAAACTAATGTTTCAACTTTCTTAAAAGAAATTGTTTTTCTTTCCATATGATCAAGAATTCTTCCTGGAGTACCAACAACAACGTCAGCACTTTGTAAATTCTTAATTTGTGGCATAATTGAAACTCCACCATAAACCATAGCAATATTTACTTTTTTATATTTTGAAAAAGTTCTAAATGCTTGTCCAACTTGTTCAGCTAGTTCTCTTGTAGGAACTAATATTAAAGCTTGAATTCCTTGTCCTGGAATTACATGTTGAATTATTCCACAACTGAATGCTAATGTTTTTCCTGAACCTGTTTTTGATCCGCCTATTACATCTCTTCTGTTTATAACCAATGGTATTGTTTTACTTTGTATTTCCGTTGGTTCCTTAAAATTTTGGTCTGTTATTGCCTTTAAAATTGGCTCACATATACCTAAATCTTTAAAATTTTTGTTTTCCATTTTAAATATTAGAAAAAGAAATTTTTGTAATCACTTTTTCTATCCCCATTACTTAATTTATATAAAAATTCTCTATCTTTTGTGATTAGAATTTAATCAATTAATTAATAACCTATATGAGTATTATTTTTAATTTATAAATCTTTGCTCTTTTTTTATTAATTATTTAAATAATTAAAATAATATGAACATTTAGAATTGATTAAAATTTTTAAAATTAAGAAAAAAAATAATATTAATAAATTAATATAAATTAAATAATTTAATAAAAAAATAAAATTAAATAAAATAATAATAAAATATGATATCATTAAATTAATAATGATTTATAATAAATTAATTATATTGAAAAAATTTATTGATATACTTAAGCTAATTGAACATTAACAGCCTTTAAGCCTCTGTCTCCTTCTTCTACTTCAAAAGTAACAGCATCATTATCTTTTAATTTCACACCTTCAACTAATCCTGACATGTGAACAAAGTAATCTTTACCGTCTTCAGCTGTAATAAAGCCAAATCCTTTTGAAAAGTTAAAGAATTTTACGTTTCCATTCATTCTAATTCCTCCTCTTTTTGCTCTTCTAATCTTTTTCTGCATTCGTCGCAGATATTTTTTTTGGCATCCTTCTTAAAAACGACAAACCTTTTCTTGCAAATACCGCAAATCTTTATTATTTTATAGTCTACCATTTTAATACAATGCCTTAAAGATGAACTTATTGTAATAAGAAAAAAAACAACAACTTTCAACTTATATATTTGGAATGTTTCTTTAGTTTATAAATATAACTAAATTATAAAAACATTTAATTTTTATATGGTTATTATTTTTTATTATCATGAAATCAGAAAATAAAATAAAAATATTATTAGTTTACCCTCCTTTTTGCACTCCAGAGATACCTCCATTTTCAATTACTAATATTTATTCGTTTTTAAAAAATAATTTAAATGATGATTTTGAAATAAAAATTCTTGATTTAAACATTGATTTTCATAATCTTTGTTTTCCTGAGTTTAAAGAAAAGTTTCAAAAAATAGATAATTTACTATCAAAAGATTACCAAAGTCTTTCAGAACAATATAAAATTGAAAGCACAAAAATTTATTCACACAATAATAAAAAAATATTAAATAATGAAAAACCTGATTATTTTGATGAACTTTTTCTAAAGATTGTTAATGAAAAACCTGATCTTGTTGGAATTAGTCTTGTTTACTCAAGTCAAGATTTTTATGCTAATATATTAATAAGAAAATTAAATGAATTAAACATAAAAACTATTATTGGAGGACCTGCGGTAAATGAAAAATTATTGAAAATTAGTAATTATTCTTCAATAGATAAATATGAATTATTAAATAAGATAATTGAAATATTTAAGATTGATATTAACAATATTAATAATAATGAAATAAAAAATGATAAAATAATAGATAAACACATTCAAGATTTTAGCATTCACGATTATTCAAAATATTTCATTCCTAACATAACAATTCCTTTACAATCATCATCAACTTGTTATTATAGAAAATGTGCATTTTGCACACACTTTGATAGACATACAATATACAAAGAATTTCTTGTAGATGAAATAAAGGAAACTATTTTAAAATCTAAAGCAAAAAATTTCTTTTTTATTGATGATATGATTCATAAAAGAAGACTTTTAGAAATTGCAAATATGATAAAACCATTAAATGTAAATTGGGCTTGTCAATTAAAACCCATAAAAGAATTAGATTTTGAAACTTTAAAAATTCTTTATGAATCTGGTCTTAAATATATAATATGGGGAGTTGAATCAGCATCACAAAGAGTTTTAGATTTAATGAACAAAGGAACAAACATAAATGATGTAAAAAACGTACTCGAAAATACCAAAAAAGTAGGAATAAAAAATTCGATATACATAATGTTTGGTTTTCCAACAGAAACTGAAAGTGAATTAAATGAAACAATTGATTTTTTAGAAAAAAACAAAGAAAATATTGATTTAATTAGTATTTCTATATTTGGTCTTCATGAAAATAGTGATATTTTCAAAAATCCTGAGAAATATTCCATAAAAAAAATAAATATTGAAGAAAGAACAATGTTAGAACCAAAAATAACTTATGAAATTGATGTTGGGATAAATACAGAAAAAGCAATAGTATTAAGAAAAAGATATGCAAATTTAATTTTAAAGATTGATAAATTTCCAAAAAATATGAATTTTTTTAGAGGGCATTTTTTAAATGTTTTAGATAACACTAAAAGTTTTAAAATAAAGTAGAAATATTAATAAAAAAAATAAAGAAAAAAAATATAATTATTTCTTAGCTAAAAAAGCCCACCAAGGATTTTTTACTGAAACAATTTCTGAACTTTGAGCATCTACATCAACTTCAACATTCATTTTTGTTTTAATAAATCCAAATAATTTAGCTTCTTGATCTAATTTCATATTGTAAACTGCTCTTGATTCATTTCCATTACCAACTTCTTTTAATATTATTTCCATTGATTGGTTAAATCTTTCTGCATTTATTTTCAATCTATTAAGTGCTACTTGTGATGCTGTTTGAGGCATAATTTTTATTTCTGCTTTTCTACCATTATTTAATTGAAGCATTACCTTAGTTTCCCCCATAGATTCTTCTAATTCAACATCTAAATCAGTTTCTAAAGAAAAATTATTCATTCTCAATTGATTTCTATTTTCAATTCTATTTAACAATACAATATTTCTTTTATTTGAATTTGAATTTTGATTATTTTCATTTTCATTTAAAGCAATATCATCTACTTCTCCAGTTTGAATCTTTTCTTCTATTGTTTTTTTTAATTCATCTAATTTATCATTTCTTATTGCTTCAACTTCAGCTCTTGTAATTTCTCCACGATTTTGCATTTCAACAATCATATCTTCAGGCATTGTTTTTATTTGTTCTATAATATCATATCCTGAATTACTCATTTCTTTATATTGTTCTATTCTATTTGAAACTCTTTCTAAATTTCTCATTTTCAATGATTTCATTTCTTCTTTAATTGAAATTAATTGTTCTTGATATAGTTCATTTAATCTTGTTTTTACAAATTCTTTATTTCTTGATATTCTATATTCTGCTATCAAATCACTTTTCATATAAGAATATCTTTCTTTAAACATTTCAACAATCATTTCTTTTTCAAATTCTTCGACTACTACATCATCTAGAAGTCCTATAACATTTTCAAGATTTTCATTATATGTTTCTTCAATATCTTCAATTTCTGATTCTAAATCTTCATCATTTAGATTATTTGAAGTAGTTAATGCGATATCTAAATTTGCTTCTTGAGTATTTGTTCTTTGAACTCCACTTTGCATTTCTATTTCATCTACTGAATTTACATTTAGAGATAAAATAACAAAAAACAAAAATATAAATGTTGTAATTTTGTTTATTTTATTTGTTTTATTTGTTTTATTTGTTTTCATAATATCACCTTTTATCTTAATTATATTATTACACAAAAATCATATTTATAATTTTTGGTTTATTTAAAACTTAAAATTCCTGTTTTTGCCCCATAATATCGTATAACAGATTCTGCGTTTTTTAAAGCATTTTTTAAAGCTAAATTTACGTCTAATGTTTTTATGTATGTACCAACAAAAGCTGAAGCAAAAGAATCTCCTGCACCCGTTGTATCAACAACGTTGCTTGATTTATGTGGTTTTAAAAAATAATCTTGTCCATTTACATCAGCTAAGACTTCTTCTGTTCCATCTGTTATTATTACGTTTTTTGCTCCCAATTCCTTCAAATTATTTGATAAAAATTTTCTTTCTTCATATGTTAAATAATCTTTAAGTAAAACTTTATTTAATCTTCCATTTCTTTTTACTCTTTTTTCTAAAACAGCCTCTGCTTCTTCTCTATTTAAAATTAAAACATGTGTTTTTGAAATCAAATATAAAACCTCTTCAAAATGATTTTTTATCATATACTCTGAAGGATTAAAATAAAAGTTTCCTTTGAAATTTTTTATAATTTTTACCAATGTTTTCAAAGATTCTTTATCCATTGCTGAAGAATAAATATTTGGAACTTCTAATATTTTTTTATCTATTTCATCAAAAAATAAATAATCATTTACTCCTTTGTGAGTTAAAATTGTTCTATCAGATTGCATACTTTCAAGTATTATTGAATAACCAGTTTTTATACTATCTGGGTCTTCTCCCATTTTTTTTATGTTTTTCCATGATAAAGAATCTTTTTTATGAACAACACCTAAAAATTCAATTCCTTCTTTTGCTAAGTTTAACAAAATACTATCTCCGTTTGCATCATCTGAAACTTTTCCTAAGTAACCTGTTTGAAGCCCCATTCTTGCAAATGTAAAAGCAGTATTTGTTCCACCACCGCCTTGCATAAAATTTAATTCATTAATTAATAATTTTGATCCTAATTTAAATGCAATTAATTTTTCGACTTCTTCTGGTGATTTAATTTCTATATATTGATCTTGAGTTTTACAAAAAACATCAATTGTTGCAGAACCTATTGTTATAATATCCATATAATCAACTCTAAATTAACATAATTAATATTGTTTCAATTATTGCAGCTATTAAAAATAATAATATTATCAAAAAAATAATTTGATAATTGTTTTTAATAAAATTAACATAAGATTTATTTTCTTGTCTTGTTATCAAATCTAATAATTTTATACTAAGTTTTAATGAAAAAGTTGTTGCAATAATTATTCCTAAAATTTCAAATATTCCATGAGGTAATATTTTTAAGAAAACACTATATCCATTTTCCATAAAAAAATATCTCATTATTGCACCTGTAATAAATGCATTATAAATTAAAATAAATGTTGGTACAAATAACAACAAATGAGCTATTATTATAAATAAAGCTATTGAAATGTTATGAGAAAAAATAAATTTAAAGTTTTCAAAAAATCCCTGACCTATATCTTTTTCTTTAATTGAATTGATTACTTCTTCGATCATATTAGGAAATCTATCTCCAAGTAAGAATCCAAATATAAATGCAACAAAAAACATTATTGTTAATAATTTTAAATATATTTTATTTTTTTTAAAAAAGTTATAGATTTGTTTCATTTTTATCATTTTTTAAATTTATTATTACAATTATAAATCTATTATTATTTTATTTATTTAAAAACTTTTGTTACATTTATTATAAATAATTATTTTATATTTCATTTTTCATATAATCTATATTTTAACAACTACATTCTTCTCCATCAGGAACTTCTTTATCTGTGCACACTTCATTAACAACTCTACCCTCTGGCCCATATATTTTTTTACAATCTGGTACAGTTTTCCATTTAGTTGTACATGTTTTACTCTTGCAACCTGAACAAGAGTATGAATTTGTACCTGTAGGAACCCAAACACCATTTCTACATTCATAATATGTTCGTGTTTTATAATTACATACATCTTTTGTTGTTCCAGAGGTACATTCATAACATTCATATGATTTTACAAAACCACTTGTTGATTTTTCTTTATATCCTTTACCATTATTCATATATCTACAATATAAATATAATCTCCAATTACCAAGAGTTCCATCTTCATTACAAGAAGCATTTAAAATTACTCTGTCTTTAAATAATTCATCTGCTCTTGATGATGTAATTCCCATACTACTAAGAGTTTGTTCTGCAACTGTTCTATTGTTATAAGGAACTTCAATATCACCAGTACAAGGATCTAAATTTATATTTGAAGAAACAAAAGCAGAATTAAATTCAGAATGTGTTTTTGTAGGTAAAAACATATCTTGTGAATAAGAATAAAAATAATAATAATTAGAATAAAAAATTTTATATTTCTTATTATTATATACTTGGATACCATTTTTTTCTAATAAATCAAAATAATTCACATTTTTTGCTAAATCCTTTTCAACTCTATCTTCAAAACCTTGTTTATATGAAGATTGAAAAATTTTCGAATAAACATTTTCAGAAGTTATGGCACTTAAAACAAAAAACGCACTAAAAGAAAATACAACTAAAATATATACAAAAATAAAAAAAATCCTATTTTTTGATTTTACATTTCTCATTTTGAATACTTTTTATTTATTTCAACAAACTTCTCTAATAAGTTATTTATTCCATTTAATATAAATGTTTTTGTTACTATTGTCTTTTCATTTAAATATTTTTTTTCAATGTGTAATAAAATATTTTTTATATCTTTATGAGTAATCTCTGTTATAAATTTTTTATTTATACTATTTAAAACAGAATCTCTAAAATCAAAAGGATTTACTTCTTCTAAATATTTCTTTAAAAAATCAAACAATTCATTTTGCATATTTTTAATAGATATCTCTCTTTTATCTTCTGGAATATCTTTTTCTAATTTTAATTTATTAATACTATTACTAATACTTTCTTTTGATTTCTTTATGAAAAAAAATATTCTTATTTTGGATTTTATTATAGAATATTTAAAAATTGTTGAAACTTTTATTATTTTTGAATATTCTTCTCTTTCAACTTCATTTAGAAATCTTTTTTTCCCTTTTTCAAAATTATAATAATCATTATCATTATCTTCTAATGGATTTATTGTTTGTTTTAATGTATTTGCAATTGTATCTGAAAAATTATTGACTAAAACATTACAAAATTCTTTTGTAAGCATGTCTAAATTTTTTTCAAACATTTCTTTTTGATCTTCATTTTTCTTAAAAATTGTTTTTGAAAATTCTTCAATATAATCTTTTAATGATTCTTTATCAAAAATTAAAAAAGCACTTGCTTCAATGATTCCATTTATATTATATTTTATAATTGATAAATTTTCTAATGAATTTATGTGAGTTGTTGTATATCTTTTTGTTACACTTCTTATAGATATGTCTTCAAAATCTAAATTTTCTTTTAATATTTCATTTAATCCTTGTTTTACTTGTGAAACATAAAATCCCATATTTAATTCCATTTTAATGGATTCAACTTCTTCATTATTTTTATGTTTAGAAAATACTTCTTCAATTATTGTATTTGATAATGTCATAAATTCATTTACTGTTTTGATTTTTTTTATATCTATTCCTAATTTTTTTTGATAGATTTCCCAAATATGTTTTGCAACAAGTTTACCAAATTTATCATTGAAAAAATCTTCTATTTTTATACTATATTCATATAAATCTGTTCCTTTTGGAAAATTTTTTTCAATCATCAGAAGAACCTCCACAAGGCCCCCAATCTCCCCATGCCGTTCCATCTGAATTACAAGTTCTATATTGTTTTCTACTATTTTCATCTCCACAAGAAGTTTGATCTACAGTATATGGAACACAAACTGAATAACAAGAATATTTAAAAGGAGAATCTCTTTTGTAAGCAGTTTCATAATTAGTATTATAAGTTCCTTGTGCAGCATCACAATGTTTGTGTATCTCCCAGGTTGATAAAATTCCATTATTACATTTTGCTTTTAAAAGAATTCTTCCCATTAAAAGCCATAACTTATCTTTTACCTTTCCCCCATATTCATCAACTGCTGGTTGTAATAAAGATGAAAAAAAATTAGTGTTATTATAAGGAATTATTATTTCTTGATTATCTTTACAATAAAATTCTAATTCTGATATTGAATTCATTGCTAAAATAAATTCATTATAAGTATTTTTTGGTAAAAAAATATTATTAGAATTAGAAGAATGATTTATTAAATAATTTTTTATTTCAATTAATTTTTTATTTATTTTATAATTAGTATTTAATAATTTGTAAACATTTGAAGAATCTTCAACAAATCCCTCATTATTTATTAAAATTTTATTAAATGTAATATTTATATCATTTTGCATACTTTCAGTAGAAATTTGATCATTTAATGAATTTATATTTCTATCAATATATTTATGAATATCATTTAATTGTAAAGAACAAGAAAAGAAAAATAGTAATAAAAAAAATACCATTAACAAAGTTGATGATTTCATTTTAGTTTTTCTTCCAATAATTTAATTCTTTCTTCTAAATCTTTAATTTCTTTTTGTTGATATTTTACAGCTTCGATTAATGGAGCAACTAAATTTGCATATCCTACACTTTTATATTCTCCACTTGATGAAACAATTTCTGGAAAAACTTTTTCAACTTCTTGAGCAATTAGTCCTATTGATTTTTCTCCATTTTCTTTCCAATTAAACTCGACTCCTTCAAGTTGCATTATTTTATCAATTGGATTTTCAATTACACTAATATTTGTTTTTAATCTAAGATCTGAATTATAATAAAAAGCATTTGCTTTTATATCTCCATTTACTTGAAGTTTTGCACCTGGTGTATCCGTTCCAATTCCTACCTTACCATCAGCTAATATTGTTAATCTATTAACTCCAGCGACTCCAGCGTTCTTAAATTGAAATCCTCCATTTGAAACAAAATCAAAATTCTCTTCTGCTTTTCGAATGTAATACTTTCCTTGATCTAGACTATTAAAATCAATCTTTTTTCCTTGACTTAAAACAAGATCTAAATTATTAAAAGTTGTTTTACTATTTGCAGAATCTATTTTTACATAATTTGTTGGACCTTGCAAGAAGTTACTTATAGAAAAAGAACTAACAAAGGCTGAAAAACTTATCATTAAAATAATTGTGAAAATTGGAATTATTTTTTTCATATTAAAAATTACAATAATATATTATATAATTATTAATAGAAACTTAGTAGTTATTACAATACGATAAAATTAAATATAATCTCTAATAAAACTGGTAATATTAAAATCCATGATTTCTCAGAACTTATAAAA
>JAQUVJ010000012.1:0-7537 GCA_028693395.1 Candidatus Nanoarchaeia archaeon
TTAATTACTGCTTCATCTCCATCTTGATATGCTTTAAGATTTCCTATTTCTGTAATCTCATTTCCTGTTTTTGTTGGATCTATTGGAAAAGAATTAACAATTTCTATACTTACATCTTCTGATGCAACGGTAGCAATATTTTCAATTTTTATTTTAAATTCTTCAATTGTTCCTGGAGTTAATTCATTATTATCTCCATAATTTAATAAAGAAACTACTACATTTGAAACATCAGGATAGTATTTTCCGCCTATAATTATACCACTTACATCATAAACTAATAATGCTGTTATAAAAAACAACATAAAAATTTTTAATTTATTTTTCATTTTTACACCTTAATTATTATTATTGTTATTATTGTTTAATATTGAAATTTGATTTTCATTTATTCTAAAATCCACAATTTGTCCATCTTTTAATACTGCAATTTTTTTTGCAAATTTTGATAAATTATCATCATGAGTAACCATAATTATCGTCTTTCCAAATTCTTTATTCAATCTTTCAAGAAATTCCATAACAACAACTCCCATTTTTGAATCTAAATTTCCTGTTGGTTCATCAGCTAAAATAATTTCAGGATCATTTGATAAAGCTCTTGCAATTGCAACTCTTTGTTGTTGACCTCCAGAAATTTCGTTTGGTAAATGATTAAGTCTATTTGATAAATCAACCATTGCCAATAATTCTTTTGCTTTTGCAATTCTTTTGCTCTTTGGTACCCCTTGAAACATCATTGGTAACATTACATTCTCTAAAACTGTTAAAGTTGGAATTAAATTAAATTTTTGAAATATGAAACCTATTTTTTTCCCTCTAATTTGTGCTAAATCACTTTCTTCTAATGTTGAAATATCTATTCCTGACAATTTAATTGTGCCTTTACTTGGAACATCTAAACATCCTATCATATTCATCATAGTAGATTTACCACTTCCTGAAGGACCTTTTATAGCAATAAAATCACCTTGATTTACTTCTATATTTACACCTCTCAAAGCATTTACTTTTACTTCTCCTAAATCATAAATTTTCCATACTTCACTTAAACTTAAAACATTTTTCATGATAATCCCAAATTAAATTAATACTATTATTTTACATTATTAAAGTAAATGTAACAACTATATAATAAAAAACATCTATAATTTTTTTTTTGCATATATATATGTTATTGCTTTTCCTAATGTCATTGCTAATAATACAATTATCAAATATATATTAACAGTTTCATCAATGATATAACTATATAAAAAACAAACTAATATTACAAAAACAGCCGTTATAGATGCTGCTCTTTCTGTTATTAATTGATGATACTTTTCTCTTTCATCAATTAATTTATCTAATTTTATCATCACTATTATTGTATCTATTAATAAGATTCCTATTAATATAAACATTATAACTGATTTTATCATTTCTTGAATTGGTAAATAAGAAATTCCCATTATTATTGCTACAAAAATCAAAATATAAATCCATCCTTCTTTTCTTTTTGGTCTAAGTCCCCAACCAAATATTTTATAACTAAACCATTCTGGTTTTCCAATCATTTTAATCACCTTCTTCAAATAAATCTTCAACTTTACACTTAAATTTTTTTGCCATTTTTAAAGCTAGAACTAAAGAAGGAACATATTTTCCTTTTTCTATGGAAATAATCGTTTGTCTTGAAACATTTAGTTCTAAAGCTAGTTTTTCCTGACTATAACCATTATTTTCTCTAAAATCTTTTAATAAATTTTTTTTAAGTGTCATGTTTACTTTACGTAAAATACACTTTACTATATAAATTTTATTAATATTTATTAAAAAATAAAAAAATCAGAAAGTATTATTAAGAAATCATTAAGAATATGGGTTGGGGGGGACTTGAACCCCCGACCTCATGGTCTTCAGCCATGCGCTCTCCCGGCTGAGCTACCGACCCATAAAATTAATACATTTGGAAAAAAAGACTTAGTTTATAAAAGTTTTGATAAACTATTCAATAAATTTAAAATCTGTACAAATTCTATACTTCTTTGGACCATATTGTCCACATTTATTTACTGATAATATTTCCACCTTTTTATTATTTATTAGTGCAAAATTTTTTACCTTTTCCTCTGCTTTATAAAATTCATCTTCTCCTAAAAAATCATACAAATGAACAATTGTATTTTTCTTAGAAATAGGAATTGTTAAATTTAAAAAATTTTCTGCATCTTTTGGTAAAGGCATCAATATTCTATCAAATTTTATATTATTATTAGTTGTTACATAGTTATACATTTCTTTAAAATTATTTGAATTAGAATCTATCGAAAATAAATTTATATCATCAATAAAATATAAATCTTCCATAGTTTTCATTCCATAAAAAACATTAAAATTACTATTAAAAAGTTTTAATTCTGATTTAATCATACTCTTACTTGAATAATTTTTTTCTGCAATATTCAAATCATAATAAACATTTTTTATAAATTCTTTTAATTGATTAAAGGTCTTATATGATATAATCTTTTCTTGATATTTATTTGAATAAAAAATTAAATGATTTATTTTCTTATTTGAATTAAGATATTCTAATAATGTTTCATTAAAACTATTTTGCAATGGAAGAATCAAAAATATATTATTTCTTTTTATAAATTTTTTAAGTTCAATAACTAAAACTTCAAATCTTTTATGTTTAAAATCAATTAATTTATTATTTGATAAAAATGAAGGTTTTAAATAAATTTCAATTCCTTTTGATTTTAATTTTAAAATTTTATTTTCAAATTTTTCTTTATTTTGCATATAATCTTCATAAGTAAATTTAATTTCTAAACTATTTGATTCAATATCAAAATTATCTAAATCTTGATAATTAACTTTAATCGTTAATCTATTTTTATTAAAATTAGGAATAACATTATTTACATCACCTTTTATCAAAAAAGTGTTTAATCCTTTATTTAATTCTTTATTTTCTAAACTCATTTTATGTGCATCTTTATTTATTTCTATTCCATAAATAAAATTTGCATTTGTGTTTTTAGAAATTGATTGAACATAAGGTCCAATACCTGAAAACATAACTAAAACATTTTCTCCTTCTTTTACTTGATTATAAATTCTTTTTCTTTCAGTTGCCATTCTAACTGAATAATATGTTTTATCAATATCAATACTTAAAGAGATTCCATTTTCCTTGACTATGGTTTTTTTCTTTTTTTTACCTGCTAAAAAATCATGTTTTTGAATTCTAAATGTTCCACTATGTATTCCGCTTCTTTTTACAATTGTGGAAAAACTTGGATTGTTTTTTAAAATAATATTTGCAATTTCTTTTTCGTATTCTTCTAATCTTGGATCTATTTCGATTACAGCAATATCTCCAACTGTATCAAATGATGATATAATGTATTCATGAAATTCTTTTGGAACAACATTTTCAATTTGTTCTTTTATTGATAATTTTTCTTCTTTTTTAGGAAGATCTTTTATTAATTCAAATTGTATTTGATTTTCTTTTGATGATTTAATTTTTGATTCGTCATTTGATTCATTTTTTGATTTGTCTTTTTCAAAAACAGAATTTATCATTGATTCTACATCTTCTCTTTTTAAATCATCAGAGATTGGAATTAAAAAATATTTATCATTTTCATCTGATTCTTCATTTATATGAACAACTTTTCTATCAGATTTAAAATTTTTTATTAAATCTTTTATTTTAAAAAAATCCTCATCTTTTATTTTAACATACATATGATGTTAATTTCTTACACATTTTTAAATAATGATTTTTTAAATGAGTGGCAACAATTATTTTAAATAATCTTATTATGATTAATTATATTAGATTTAATAATTATATTAGATTGTTATTATTTATATTGTTTTATTATTATTTTTTTTTTATTTTTATTATTATTTATATAATATTTTTTAGAAATATTTATATATAGTATAGTGTTTAGTATATTAATATAGGTGATACTATGGCTAAGATAACTAGAAGAGTAAGTAGTTTCTCAGGAAAAATGTCTAATTTACAAGAAGGTTTCAAACATGTTTTACAAAACAAATTCTTATTATACAGACATGTTAGAGTAAAAAACAGAAAAGTAAGAATACATATAAAAAAACTTCATTCAAATGAGAATAAAATAAGAAAAGCTTTAAAAAACAATGATTATGGAAAAATTAATAGTTTTCTAAAAAGCGAACAAAGTGAAATAAGAGATACACTTGATGGAATAATAAGTATATTTTCAGATGAAGATGAATTATTAAAAAGAGAACTAAATGACATATTAAAATTATTAAATGATTTAGAAGAAAAAGATAAAAGTTTAACTGAAGAAGATTTTAAAATAATTAACATGATTTTAAATAATATAAACAATTCAATTATAAAAGCAAATAATTTAGCAGATTCAATAAAACAAAGAGCAATAGATACTAGAAAAAACTTAGGAATTGTTGCAAATAAATTAAATAATGCAAAATCAAAACAATTAAATGAAATAAATAATTTAGAAAAAGAATTAAAGAAAATTTCATAAAAATAAATAATAATCAAAGGTGTAAAAAATGAAAAAAAAAGGAGATTTATCAATCGGAATTATTATAGCAGCAGCTGTAGGAGTTCTAGTACTTGTTGTTATGGGAGCAATCTTCATTAATCAAATGAAAGGAACCACAGATGATATAAAAACAGATTGTTCTAGATTAGGAGGAATATATGAAGAGAGTGGTGATTGTAAAACTGGATATACTTACATGCCAAAATATAACTCAACTACTCAAAAATGCTGTGTTAAATTAACAAATTAAAGGTAATAAAAATGGATAAAAAAGGAGACTTATCAATCGGAATTATTATAGCAGCGGCAATAGGAGTACTTGTTCTTGTTGTTTTAGGAGCAATATTCATTAATCAAATGAAAAGTACTACTTCAGATATTGATAGTTGTAGTTCAATTGGTGCAGTAGAAATAGATGGAACAGATGCTAGTGCTTGTACTGATGGATCACAATTTGCTAAAAAATTAAACACAACACATGTTTGTTGCATAAAAATTTAATCATAAATTGAAATAATTTAAATATTATTTACTTTTTTTCTTTTTATGAAAAAATCTAAATGTTTTTTAAAAAAACTTTTTTTTAATTCTTTTCTTTTTAATAATCTTGTTTCTAATGATTCTAATAATAATCTAAAAAATGATTCTATTGATAATTACTTAAATAAATATGTATATGAACCTGCTGAAGATTCACAATTACTTTTTGATGCTACTAAAATTATCTTAAATGATTTTTCCTATAATCTTAAAATAAATAATTCAAACAACAATAATAATAATAATAATAATAATAATAACACTAATAAAAATAAGAATAAGAATAACAATGATAATAATAAGAATAGAAAATCTATGAAAAAAATCTTAGAAATCGGTGGAGGATCAGGTTTTGTAAGTGAAAAAATCTATGAATTATTAAGTGAAACAAAAAATGAATCTTATAATTTATTTAATGAAATGACAATAACTGATATTAATCCTTTTGCATTAAAATATTTAAAAAACAAATTTAAATCAATTAAAAAAAATAAAACAATAAAAAAAAATGTAACAAATACAATAAATATAACAAATAAAAAAAAAATAACAAACAAAACAATTAATAATAATGATAAAAATAAAATAAAGATAAAAATAAAAAAATCAAATCTTTTCAAAAATATTCATAAAAAATATGATTTAATTTTATTTAATCCACCATATCTTCCAAGTGATCCTTTGGATATAGATGATTGGTTAAACAAAGCACTTGTTGGAGGAAAAAAAGGAAATGAAGTTATATTAAATTTTATTGAAAAACTTCCTTGTTTCATGAAACAAAATTCAATTTCATTATTATTATTTTCATCTCTTAGCTCACCTGATGAAATATTTAAGAAAATGGATGAAAAAGCTTTATTGTACAACAAAATAAATGAAATATCTTTTGATTTTGAAACAATCTATGTATATAAAATCACAAAATCAAAATTATATAATTATTCTAACAAAATAAGATTGTTTTCTCATGGAAAAAAAGGAAATATATACAAAATAAAAAATGTTGCAGTAAAGAAAAGCAGAAGAGATGATGTAATAGGAAATATAAAGATGGAATATGATATTTTAAATAATTTGAAAAACGAAAATTATATTCCTAAAGTAATAAAATTTGGAAAAGATTATGATCAAAAAGAATATTTCTTATATAAATTTATCAAAGGAGAAACTCTTGAATCTTTCTTAAATAAAAAACAAAATAAAAAAAGAATATTAAAAATAATAATATCAATATTAATTTCAATAAATAATTTAGACAAAAAAAACATATGGAAAAAAGAATTTAATCACCCATACAAAAACATCTTAATAAAATATCCTAGATCTTATTTAATAGATTTTGAAAGAGCTAGTTTTTCTAAGAAAACCAACATGAATCAATTCTTAAGTTTCTTAAAAGGAAATTATATGTCAAAAATATATGAAAAATATAATATATCTTTTAATAAAAAAGAGATCGAAATAATAGAAAAAGAATATATAAAAAATAGAAATAATTTAAATGAAATAATAAAATGTTTCAAATAAATTTTAAATTATTTTAAAACTATTATTAACATCTCTTTAAAAAATAAAATATAAATAGAAAAGATACAAACTAAAAAAAATAAAAAGAAAGAAATAAAAAAAATCCATTAAAAATATTAAAAAAATAATTAAATAATTTTTTGAATAATATACATTATAATCATTCCAAAACCAACTCCAATCAAAAACTCAACAGCTCTTGTTAAAATTGAATTATCTTCATATTCTTCCTTTAAATCTCTATACATACTTTTATTTTCTTTTTGAAGATTTTCTTTTAAACCTAACATTTCTTTTTCTAAATCTGAAATTTCTGTATTTATAATTTTATTTTCTTCTGATATACTTTTTTCAATTTTATTTATATCCTTAGAAATTTCTTTTTCTAAATCTTTTTCTAAATTATTTTTTAAAGATTCTTCTAATTCAAGTAATTCTTTTTTTAATTCGTTTTTCAGTGAAGCAATTTCATCATTTGTTTCTTCACTAACTTTTCTTTCTAAAAAATATTTTTTTAATTCTTCTAATCTTTCTTCAATTACGTCATGAATAGAGATTCTATCTTTACTTGCTTCAACTTTATCAGCTAACAAATTATCTTCATATACACCTCTAATCCAATTTGCATAATCATTTCTATCATCAATATGATAAAAGAAAGTATTAGAATCAATTATTTTTAAAGCTCCTAAGAACTCTTCTAATGATCTTGCTTCAACACCATTTACAAAACGAAATGCTTCATTTGAACTTAATGTTTCTAACTCTTTTTTTGTTTTTTCCATATTTACCTTACCCCTTATTTATATTATTTTATAATATCATTATTTTTTAGTTTTTGAATTATTTGATGCAAATTCATATGCCGTTTCATACTTTTTGTATAATGTTTTCCAATC
>JAQUVJ010000012.1:7637-37006 GCA_028693395.1 Candidatus Nanoarchaeia archaeon
CTCATTATTTTTTCTTTAATATCCTCAATATTTCTATCAATCAAGGTTCTAAAGTGTCTATATTTACTTTTTTGATATAATAAAGAATTATTTATATTTTTAACATCTCTTGGAACCCAAAAAAATACTACAACATTTTTCTTAAAATTTAATTCCTTTAGTTTTTCATTTAATTTACCTAAAGCTCTAATAAAAAGATCCATACCTTTATTTTTAAATTCATATCTTCCTGATATAAATAAAATTATTGATTTAGATGAATCTAATAAATAATATGGCGTAAAATAATAACTAATAAATTCTCTAAGCATGGAAGATGCCTCTAATTGTCTTACCACATTTTCCTGAGAATCATAATAATTATCTGAATCTAAACCGTTTTCTGTAATAACATCTGGTTCTTTTCCAAAAAAATATTTTGTTTCAATTCCTGTTATTTTTGAAACAGTTGTGAAACAATCAGAAATATTTGCACATATTTTTTCTGTTAAAAATTTTGATTGAATGTTATATTTATATGCAAGTTCTATTGGATTATATTTTTCAATTTCATTGTAAATATTATAACCATGACTACATAATGTTCTGCCTAACATTGTTGCATGAGTTGTAAAAATTGTTCTTACGTTCTTTGTTTCTTTTAATTGCATTATTGAAAATCCACTTAACCATTCATGAGCATGTGCAACAATTTCATTATTTTTATTTTTGTTCGCATATTCTTTAATAAATTCTCCTACTGCACTTGCCCAAATTAAAGGTTCATCAAAATCAAATCCTGCATTTAATGAATCTAAACCAAAATCATTCCAATAACTAATTTTTAAATCATTTAAATTATTTTTATATTTTTCATTTGTTTCAATTAAAATCGTTTGTGGCTTTCCCTTTATTCCCCAAACTCCATAATGAATGATTATTCCTTTCTTTAATAAAGAATTATTTATTTCTTTAAATTCAATAGGAATTTCTTTTTCCAAAAATTCTAAACCATTATTTTGTTTATAATATGGCCCAACTGCAACATATTTTTCAGAATAATTCTTAACAAATAAATTTGCCTTTGAAGAAATAACTGTATATATTCCTCCTACTTTGTTACAGATTTCAAATGAAATTTCAAATAATTTATCGAACCCAACCATATTACCCAATGTTATATAACAATATTATTTTTAAAAAAATTCGTAACTAATTTATAGTGATGATTTATTAACAAAATTAAATAAGAAACAACAAAATCATTAAAATAATTATAAAAAAGAAAAATAAAAAATAAAAAAAACAAAACAATAAAAAATAAAAAAATAAAAAAATAAAAAAATAAATAGTAATTAAAAGATGTTACTTTTTAATAATACAACAAAATATTTTATATATTATTTTCTCAAATCTAAATATGGAATATAATAAATACGACATATCAAATCTTTTTATAATATCATTTTTGTTAATATTTACTATTTTCGTATTTTTATATCAAATTTCTAACGATAATTTTTCTAATAATTATGATAAATTTAAAGACATTAATATAAACACAAACTCTAACAAATATTCCAATGAAAAATCTCAAATGACAAATGAAGAATTAATTGATGATACTAAAAAAAATCTAGAAGAAGTGATCAAAGATTTAGAAGATGATTCACCAATGAATATTTTAAAAAATATAAAAATAGAAGATGTGAAATTTTCATACTATTCTCCTTATGGAAAATACACACCAGAAATTGAAGACAAAATTGTTGACATAAAAAGAGATCTTTTTTATGTATACATTGTTATAAAAGATCTATCACTTGAAGATTCTTATCATAAATTCGAATTATATTCTAATTTTTATACACCTAATGGAGAAATAATTGATTACTTATCTCAAAAAATTGGAATATTTCAAGGAAGTAACTACATATACAACAACCAAAGAGTAATTTCCATTCCTATTTCTATAAAAGACAAAGTAGAAGGAATTTATCCATATAATATATACGTAATTGATTTAATTTCAAATAAAAAATCAATATACGAAGGAACATTTAACATTATAGATTTCTCAAATATCTAATTAAAAAGAAATATAAAATAAACATATAGATTTACAAAATTCTTTGAATTTTTAGTTCCAAAAAAAATTTATTTCTTCTAAAAAATCAACAAAAGAAAATCTAAAAACTAAATATTTACAAATATTATAATGATGTCTTTATTAAAAAAAAACAACAATTATAAAAGACCGACAAATCCAAAATTATCTATGAAATTATATTATAAAATAATTCAATTAAAAAAATAAAAAAATAAAAAAATAGAAAAATAGAAATCTAAAAAACAGAAATCATAGAATAATCTAGATAATTAAAAAACTAAATTTTAATTGCAATTTGATAAAAATGGAAATAAAAAAAAAAGATTATAAAAACAACAAAAATAAATTTAAATTTTTTACAAAAAATAATACATTTACAATTTTAATCTTAATTTCAATTATTTTTTTAATGTTTTTTTTCACAAATATTAATTCATATAATCCTAATTTAAAAATGATTTCCGGAACAGAATACATAAGTGGAGAAGAAGGACAAATAATAATTAGATTAGAAGATGAAAAAGGAAAATCAATAACAAATGCAAAATGTATTGTTTCTTTATTATATCCTGATAAATCTTTTTTTTTTACGGATAGAGAAATGCAACAAACATCTATTCCGGGAAATTATTTTGTTTCATTTATTACTCCATCAAGAGAAGGTATTTATGAAGAACATATTAGATGTACAAATCCTGATAATTCAGAACTTCCTGAAAGAAGAATCTCAAGTTCTTTTCATGTATCATCAGGTTTAAACATGATTAGGGAAATATCAATTTCTCAAAGAACTGAATTTAATAATATAATAAATATGATTAATGAAACAAACGAATTATTAAAAAATGAAATAAATAATTTAAAGACAGATATTGAAAACATTGAAAAAAATATTAATAATAATAATCAAAATTTTAAAACGGAAATATCTACATTAAATTCGAATATAAATAATATTAAAAACGAATTAGACAAAACAAATTCAGCCATTTCTTCTTCTCTAAATAACATTGAAAAAATTGTAAAAGATTCACAAAATCTATCAACTGAAAAATTTAGTCAATTAGGAGAAGCTATGATTAATATTTTTAAATAATAGTATATTAAAAAATATATGAATTAAAAAATATATGAATTAAAAAAATTTATATAATTTAATTATTTAAACTTTTTATGAAAATCTCAGAATATTTTAAAAGACTTTATGAAATATTAAATGGACCAAAAAAAGCAATAGAAAAATATAAAGATGACAATAAAATATCTGATCCTTTCTTCTTTCTATTATTTACAATTATTTTATTTGAATTATTTAATATATTAATTTCAGTTATAATTAAAACTGATTTAAAAATAATAATTTTTAATTTTTTATTGAGTTTTATATATGAATTCATTGGATTAATATTTTCTTCAGCATTAATTCATTTAATTTTTAATCTTTTAGGTTGTAAAAAAGGATTCATTCAAACATTCAAAGTTTATTCATATCTTTCATCTTTCTTATTACTTAATTTTATTATAAGTTTTGGTTCAAAGTTCTTTCCTTTTATAATATTTGGAAATATAATTTTAGGAGTTTGGATTTTTTCCTTATCAATAAACCTTCTTTCAAAATTCAACGAAATCAGTTCAAAAAAAGTTTTTGGTGCTTATTGGATTATCATGTTTATTTTTATTATTATTAGTATAATATTAGGAATTAATTTAATAAATATGATTCTAAATTAATTCTTAAAAAAATATGAAAAGATTTATAAAATTTATAATATAATAAAAAACAATGGATAATCTAAATTTAAATGATCTAATTATTTTTCTAAATAATAATGGACCAAGTACAATAATGGAAATTGCTTCTTTTTTCAAAGTTCAATCTTATTTCGCAGGAGCAATTGTTTCTGAAGGAATAAAATCAAAAAAAATATTAAACACAATTAAAATTATGGGTTCATCTTCTCTTCATTATCTTCCTTCTCAAAAGGAAGAAATATTTGATATATTAATGAAGAAAATAAATGAAAAAGATAGAAGAAATATCATATTATTAAAAGAAAATAAAATATTATTTAGACAAGAGATTACTGAATTTCAAGATTTCTCTTTAACTCAAATACCTGATCTTGCAAGATCTATAGAATTTCCAATAAATAATAATAATTTAAAAGTATGGTACTATTATACTTTAGAAGAAGAACAATTAAAAGAAGAAATTATAAAAAGATATAAAAAATTAAACAATATTAATGATAAAAATAATCAAAGAAACAATGAAGAAAACAATATAAAAAATAATTCAATACAAAATGAAACAAAAAATGAAATTAAAAATGAAATTAAAAATGAAATAAAAAAAAATAATAATATTTCTATTTTTGATGCAATAAATAATGAAATTGATTATAACACAAAAAATAATAACGAAAAAAATGATATTTCAAAACAAATAAAAAACGAAAAAATACAAAAAAAAGGAGAAAAAGAAGAAAAAGAAAATATAAGTCAATCTTCTATTTTTGAGAGTTTTATAAAAGAATCTAAACAAAAAGAAGAAATTGAAAAAGAAAATGAAGATAATGATTTTAATTTCGAAAAATTCTCAACAAAAAAAACAGAAGAATATTTTATAGAAATGATTAAAGAAAAAAAATGTTCAAATTTTTTATTAGATTCTTTCAAAAATATTTATAATAAATTTGAAATTGAAGATGTAAAAATAGAAAGTAAAAAATCAATAACTGCTTTAGGAAAACATAACGTTGATATTGGTGAATTAAAGATTTTCATTAATATACTTGATACAAAAAAATTAAATGATAATGAAATTTATAAAATATTATTTAAATCTCAGAAAAGAAATTTAATTACATTAATTATAACAAATGCTCAAAAATTAAAAAATCCAATTAAAGAAAATAATTTATTTATTATTTACCTTTAAATTCTATTTTTTTAAAAATATTTATTTTAATTTTATTTATTTAACTCAAAAAAAAATTTTAAACAAATCAAAAGATTTTATATATTAAAAGTTTCTATAAATTATATGGGAATTAATTTAAAAGAAATTGTTATAGAAAATGAAATAACTTTTAAAGATTTAAAAAACAAAACTCTAGCAGTTGATGCCTATAATCTTTTGTATCAATTCATAACAACAATTTTACAATTCGATGGAACACCTTTAACAGATTCAAACGGAAATATTACTGCTCATTTAGTTGGTTTAATGTCAAGACTAAAATCATTTTATGAAAATAATATTAAATTAGTATTTGTTTTTGATGGAAAAGCACTTGAATTAAAAAAAGAGGAATTGCAAAAAAGAAAAGAAGTAAAAGAAAAAGCTTTTCAAAAATTACAAGAAGCATCTATTGAAAATGATTATGATGCAATGAAAAAATATTCAAAAAGAATTAGAACAATTGATGAAAATATAGTAAATGAAACAAAAGAATTTCTTAATATTATGGGAATTCCATATATTGATGCATTTCATGATGCAGAACCACAAGCAGCATATCTTGTAAACAATGGTATTTGTTATGGAGTTTTATCACAAGATTTTGATAATTTATTATTTGGAGCAAAAAGATTTATTAAAAATCTATCAATTACAGGAAAAAGAAAAATTCAAGGAAGAACAATAGAGATAAAACCTAAAATTATTGAATTAGATGAAAATCTTAAAAAATTAGAAATAAATCAAGAACAACTAATAATCTTAGGTCTTTTAATAGGAACTGATTTTAACAATAAAGGAATACCTAAAATAGGTCCAAAAACAGCTTTAAAACTGGTAAAAGAATACAAAGATAATTATGATAAACTATTTGAAGAAATAAAATGGAATGATTATTTTAAACAAGATTGGAAAGAAATATACAATATTTTTAATGAACCTAGAATCAAAAAAGATGTAAAAATAGAATTTAAAGAAGTTGATGAAAATAAACTAAAAACTTTTTTAATAGATAAACATGATTTTTCTGAAAATAATGTAAATAAATTTTTAGAAAATATAAATAAAAAAGAACAACAAATTTCTTTAGAAAGTTTTTTTTAATAAAAAATTAATTAAGTTTTTATAGATTAATAGTTTTTTATTTATATGGAAGAAAATATTATCTGGACAGAAAAATTTAGACCACAAAATTTAAAAGATATTCAAGGACAAAAAAGTATTGTTTCTAAACTTGAAAAATTCTTAGAACATAGAAACATGCCTCATTTATTATTTTCAGGTCCTGCTGGAGTTGGTAAAAGTACTTTAGCTTTAGTTATTGCAAAAGAATTGTATAAAGATTCTTGGAAACAAAATTTTTTAGAATTAAATGCATCAGATGAAAGAGGTATTGATATTGTAAGAACTAAAATAAAAGATTTTGCAAAAATAAAAACATTAGATGATATTCCTTTTAAAATAATTTTTTTAGATGAAGCAGATGCTTTAACAAAAGATGCACAACAAGCACTAAGAAGGACAATGGAAGTCTTTACAGAAAATACAAGATTTATATTAAGCTGTAACTATTCATCAAAAATTATTGATCCTATTCAATCTAGGTGTGCTGTTTTTAGATTTAAACCACTTGAAAAACAAAATATAATAGAACTTGCAAATATGATTGAGAAAAATGAAAATTTACAGATTAGTGAAGATGCAAAAAATGCATTAAGTATAATTTGTAATGGAGATGCAAGAAAATTAGTAAATACATTACAATCAATTTCATATCTAAAAAAAAATATAAATGCAGAAGACATCTTTGAAATGGCTAGTTTTGCATCACCTCAAGAAATCAAAGAATTCTTAAAATTCGCAATAGATAAACATTTTGCAATCGCAAGAAAAAAATTAATGGATATTATAATAAAATATGGATTATCAGGAACCGACATAATAAGAAATATTGTAAGAGAAATTCAAATATTGGAAATAGAAGATTCTAAAAAATTAGAAATGATTAGAATTTGTGCTGATGTAGAATTTAGACTAGTAGAAGGATCTAATGACATTGTTCAATTAGATTATATGATTGCATCATTTGGACTATTGTGATTAATATGACAACAAATTTAAATCAATTAAATAAAAAAGACATTCAAAATTTTTTTGAAATAATAAATAAACAATATGATATTAATTTAAATATTGAAAGAAAAAATATTTCTACATTAAAATTTTCAAAACAATTTATAAAAGACAATACTCTACTTAATTACAAATATTTTTCTATATTTTCAAATAACAAAGATAAATATTATGTAACAAATAAAGAAGTGGAGAACATAGATTTAAGAAGATTAAATTTAGTAAACGTAGGATTGTACATAGGAGAAATGATGAAAAATTATTTTAGACCATCTATTGAATTTGCTCAAATAATTGCTCCTTATGTAAATAAGAATATCATAGAATTAAATAAAAAAGAAGCAATAGATTTTCTAAATGGATTTGATATTTTTAAAGAAGATTTTAATGGGAAAATAGAAGAACAAAATTTTATTATAATAATCTATGAAAATGATGTCTTGGGAATTGCTAGAAAAAATGAAGATAGATTGTTAAATTTTCTATCAAAAGGAAGAAGACTTCAAACAAGTGATGTTCCTGATTTAGAATAAAAAAATAAAAATAATAAATTATTTTTCATTTAATTTAAATTTTTCATCTAATTTTAAACTATATTCATTTACTCTTTCCATTATTGGATTCACAACAAATTCTTTTATATTATTGAATATTTCGTTTAATGTTAAATCTTCATATATTGCGTATTCATTTGCAATCTTTTCAATTATATTATATTCTCTTAATCTTCTAAGATGTCTTCTTACATTTGGATCTGTCATTCCATTATTTGTTAAACCATTTTTTTCTCTTATTGATTTTGCTTGATCAATTATCTCTTTAGAACTCATAGGACGTTTTTCTAACAAGAAAACTGCAAGTATATCAACAATTACATCTCTACTATCTCCTTCTTGTAATAATCCTATTGATAAACAAAATCTTTTTAATAATTCTCTAGGTGTTAAAAAATCTGGTTTTTCATATTTTCTTAATGTTATTTCTTTAAAAGCTATTTGTCTAGAAACATTTGGCATATTAATCACACCAATATATGTGATTAAATAGTATATAATGATTACTATTTTTAATCAATAAAAACGTATACTAATCAACAATAATATCTTTTAACCATTTGTTAAAAAGAAAAACTTTAAGTTATCTTCTGCAATGTCTAATACTGCAATTGTTCTATCTTTTTCATTAGTATTAATAATATTATGAGCTCCAGGATTAATTATTCTAGAATTATAAATTATTTCATCTCTATTTTTATGAGTATGTCCTGTAAAAATATAATCGTATTTTAAACTTTCAATTGCATTATTTAATATTTCTTCATTATTACCATGACAAATAAATATATTTTTTCCATCTAAATTTAAAATCCCCACATAACCAAGAATATCAATATTCTTATTCATGAAAATATCATCACTTAACTTTATTGGTTTATCTAAATTTCCATAAACAAAATAAGTTTTGATTTTAATATCTTTTAAAATATCGAAATCTACTAGATCACCACAATGAATTACACAATCAACTTTATTTTCTTCAAATATATCATAAGATCTCTTTACTGCATCCATATTATTATGCGTATCCGAAATTAAACCTATTTTCATAGTACAACCTTATCTTCTATTATTTGATTGTGATTTTTTAAAAGATTCAAAGTTTGAATTATCATTACTTTTGTTGTTTTTATTTTTTCTGTCATTATTGTTGTAGCTTTTTCTTTCACTATTACTATTTGTTTTTCTTTCTTGATTTCTATTATTAGAACTATATTTATTAAAATCATTTCTATTATTACTATTTTCACTACTACTATTTCTATTATTATTTCTGTTATTATTTCTGTTATTATTTCTTGAAGAATACTCACTGTTATTATTTTTACTTCTATATTCTACATTGTCTTTTTTTTCTCTTCTAAAATTATTATTCAATTTATCATTATTATTATTATTATTATTAAAATGACCACTATCACGATTATCATTATTACTACTAAATCTTCTTTGACTATTATCAAATTCTCTTGATCTTTGTTGAATATTCACATCTATTTTATTTGGACTATCGTTAAATTGAACAATAGTTAAATAATGATCTTTCTCAAATGGAGCAAGAGAAATCGATTTAATAACAGTAAAACCATTATCTTTTAATATTTCTTCACTTTCATCCAAAATTTCTTTATTTTTTCTTGTAACATCAATTGATTTACATTTTAAAGAAAGGTATCCATATCCTTCTTTTTTTAAATATCTTTTCATATTTTCAATAAAAATAAAAACTTGATTTTTTTGAGAAATATCTTGAAATACAATATCAACCATTGGAACAATTTCTTTATAATTTTCGATTTTATTTGCATCTGATAATATTGGAACTATATTATTTCTGATTTTTGATTCATTTAATAATTTTGAAAATGGTTGAGCTGAAAATTCAACTGCAAAAACAAAACCTTTATCTAAGATATCAGAAACATGAGAAACTGTAGTTCCTGAAGCTGCACCTAAATATAAAATTAAAGAATCTCTTTTTATTCCAAAATTCTCAATTCCTTTCTTAATACCTGCACCAAGTTTACTTCTCATGACATTCCATTCTCTATATTGTTTTTGAGAAAAATTCATTAGTCTTTCTCCATAAACATTATGAGATTCAACTGCATTTAAACTTAATAATTTATTTTTAAAAAAAAACGTATTTGGAAAATTTGAATTATCTAACATGTACAAATAAATAATTAGATAATATTTAAATCTATTCAATGAAATTATATAATTTTAAAAAATTAACAAAGGAAAACAAATAGTAAATTGAAAATAAAAATTAAGAAATAAAATTAAGAAATAAAATTAAGAAATAAAATTAAAATGAAAATAAAAAATTATGGATATAAATAAACTCTTACTCCACCAATTGCACTTGGTGATGTTATATCAACTTTTTTACTTATTCCATTACTCATTCTAAATAATGTATTGAAATATTCTGATTCATTAATATTTCTTGGAGCTACTAAAGATAATTCGATTACTTCATTTTCTGTTATATATCCTTCTAAATGAGAATTTGATTCAGTTAGATAAGTTACTGAGAAATTACATGAAAATAATGAATCATCACTTCCATCACAATCAATTCCAACTCCATTTGAATATGAAATCATTTTATCGATTAAATTTAAATTTACAAATATATCATCTATTCTTTGTGAACTACTTCCTGCAGAAAGTCTTAATAAAAATGTCATATTTCTAAAACTTCCATCTGATTCTACATAACCAAATGCTTGAACAACATCAATACCTTTAGATACTTCTTCAGTCGTCTTCTTACCTATTTCTAAAGATTTCGATTGTAATCCACTAGAAGTTTGAATTAAAACTCCTGCCGCAACTGCTGCAACAAGAATCATAGCAATAAAAACAATCAATGTACCTATCCCACTTTCTGATTTTTTTAACATTAATATCAAATAGTTATTTACATTTCTAATATAAAAATCTATCGATTATAACAAGAATACTATTAAAATTATATAATAAAAAGAAAAAAAAAGAAAAAAATAAGTTTATGGATATAATAAAACGTTATCCTTACTTATTGAGTTTGGAGTACTAAATTTAGTTTCTCTAGAGATTCCTAATTTTGGCATCCAGATTGATGTAATTTCTTCAGCTTCTTCAATTTCTCTTGGAGCAATTAAAGTAACTTCTACAATGTCACCAGGAACTAAATAACCTGTTAAGTGTCCTGAACTTGCTTCTAATGCATAAGATACTGTATAATTACAACTAAATATTGTATCATCTGATCCGTTACATACTAAACCTGTTCCTTGACCATATTTCATAACTTTGTCTTTTAATAACAAAGATAATGTTGTATCGTCAAATTTTATTGCGGATGATACTGCTGTTAATTTAACCATAAATGTTAAATTTCTTACAGTTCCACTTCCTTCTCTGAATCCTAAAACTTGTACTACTTCTAATCCACTTGAAACTTCACTTTGTGTTTTTTTACCAATATCTAATGATTTTGATTGCAAACTTGATGATGTTTGAATTAATACACCAGCAGCTACTGCAGCTACTAATATCATTGCTATGAAAACAATTAAAGTACCAATTCCACTTTCAGCTTTTCTATTCATTTAAATCACCTATGGGTAAAGTAAAACTTCTTTGTTTCCAAATGCATTAGGTGCACTAAAATCTACAGTTGATGCAATTCCACTTTTTCCGATGAATGTCATCTTCATTGCGTCATCTTCTGCAATAACAGTACTTCCTGCTAATCTATATTGAATTACAACATAGTCTCCTTCAAGTAAATAACTATCCCAAGCTCCACCTACATGTTGATCGCTTTGTTCTAAATATGTAACAAAATATTGAGTATCTGTTGAAGATGCTGCGTATTCTGTTTCAGTAGCCAAAGCTGATGTTGCTTGTGTTGAGTTGAAAACATATGTTCTTGAATCTGAATCTGTATCATATTTTAATAATAAATCACTAAACTTTAATGGTGTTGCTCCAGAATTTAATCTTACGTAAACCTTTAAATCAGTAATTTCTTGATCAGAACCATCAGCTCCAATTACTTGCTCAACTTTTATTCCACTTGAAACTTCTTCTTGTGTTTTTTTACCTACATCCAATGCTTTAGATTGTAGACTTGTTGAAGTTTGTATTAGAACTCCAGCTGCGACAGCCGCAACTAAAATCATAGCTATAAAAACTATTAATGTTCCAATACCACTTTCTGCTTTTTTATGCTTCATTTGCATGCACTACACCTCATACGATTATTATATCTAAGTTGTATATTATTTATCTTAATATACACATTTCTATACTGAGCTAACATTTATAAACTTTTCTATATTCCAGTCAATATATCACAATAATAATGATAATAATAATAAATATTGAATTTAATAAAGAAAGGTGAGTAAATGAATTTGTTAAATAAAAAACAACTAAAATGCTCCATAAACATTTGTTGCAATTACTATATAAAAACTTTTTTAACTTCTACAATATATCCACCAGATGAAGATACATTTTTATTTACTGAAATATTAAACAAAAATAAACATTTAATTGGAAATAAAGTTCTCGAATTAGGTTCTGGAAGTGGTTTTACTGGAATATTACTTTCTAAAATTGGATTTAAAGTTGATTTTTCTGATATTAATCAAGATTCAATAGATTGCTTAAAATTAAATTTAAAAGAAAATAATATTGATTCAGAAATAATTCAATCAGATCTATTTTCTAATATAAAGAAAAAATACAACACTATAATTTTTAATCCACCATATTTACCCAAAGAAGAATTATTTGATTATAACGGAAAAGATGTAAATGGCGGAAAACAAGGTGTTGAAGTAATCTTAAAAACTTTAAAAAATGCAAATGAATTTTTAGAAGATAATGGAAATCTTTTATTTATTATATCAAATCTTGCAAACATCAAATTATTGGAAAAAAAAATGGAAATAAATAATTATAATTTCGAAATAATTGAAAAAAAAAATGTTGGATTATATTCTTTTTTTAACATATATAATATTAAATATAATATTTATAATAAAAATTATGATAAAAATTAGTCTATAAAATACATAAATAAAATTTTCAATAAAAAATCTATATGTATTACATAAAAGAAATATAAAAAATATAAAAAGAATTATTTAAAAAAATATTAAATAAAATAATTAATAATCAAAAGATAATATTTTAATAACAATTTATCAAATAAAGAAATATAAAAAAAAGATAATAAAAAAAGAAATAAAAATGAAATTAGAAAAACTACAATAAATCTTCTTCAGAAACAACTACATAATCTCCAACTGCAATAACACTACTGAAAGTTAATAGCAATCTTCCTTTTGCATCTTTATCTAAAGACAATTTATCACAATTTGGAGTTGGTGAATCAACAACTATACTTATTAATTCTCCTGATTTTTCTTCAAAAATTAAATCTCCAACTTCTCCAAATTTTTTACCTGTTTTACTTAATATTATTTTTCCTAAAATTTCTTTTGAAAATACTTTATCCATTATTAATACACCTTATTTTTTACCTAATTCTTTCATGTCTTTCCATGCTAACTCAAACAAATCTGCTAAAGTCTTTGCAAAGAAAGGGGTATTTATCCAAATTCCTAAATCATATGTTGGATGAACTTCCATGTCATTAGCAACCATAAACAATAATTGTTCTTTATCAACAATTATAAATCTTGATTCTAACTCATTATTTTTAATTGTAGCAAATTCTTTTATTTCATTTGCATAATTAATGTTTTCTTCATTTATTGGTGCACTAATTTTTATTTCAACTCCTCTTCTATGTGCTTCTTCTAGTGATGGTTTTAAACCTTCAACTTTTCTTATTAAACCCATAGCAGTTGTAGAAATTATAATTTCTTCTTGAGCAGTTCTTATCAATAAATCCATATGATCATAAATATTATGTCTTCCTTTCAAACTACCTGACATTTCAGTTGGCTCAACTAATTTTACACCTTGTGTATGAAGATGATTCAATTCTTCTATAATATCTGATTCTTTTAATTCTTCTACCTTATCAATTCTATTTTTTGCTTCAGAATCAATTCTCTTTTTTAATCTTTCTAAAACTTCATCTGGAGATACTGCTAAATATTTTATTGGTTTTCCTAATTTAATAACAACAAAACCTTTTTTTTCTAAACTTTCTAAAACATCATATGTTCTTGATCTTGGAACATTTGCAATGTCACTTAGTTCTCCTGCTGTAGAAACTCCTCTAGAAAGTAAAGCAGTCCAAATTTTTGCTTCATAAAGATTCAAATCGAAATATCTTCTTAATTTATTCATAAATTCTTCTTTAATTATCATTTTTATCTCCTGTTACACTTTAACTGAAATTAGGTAGTAGTTTTTATTTATAAATTTTACTATTTTCCAGTAATCTATATCCATTGTAATGTAGTTACAAATATAAAGCTTTTGATTTTTTATAGAAAAAAATAAATGTTAAAATACTATTAATTCATTAAAATTCAAGTGATGTGGTTGTTTTAATTAAAAATTATTAAAAGATTCTTTTCGTTTTAATAAAACACAAAAAAACACTCTTTAATTATAAAAAAGTTACATAATAATGATTATTTAAATTAATTATTTATAAATTTATTCTTTTTTATTCTTTGTTACACATAATATAAATAAATAAAAAACAAATATATGATTAATTATTTTTTTCTTTATTATTTATTTAATAACTTGTTACACTTATAATAATGTTACATTTATTATATTTTTTTGATTGTTAATCTTTTAAAATTGTTACACTTGTTGTAATTTTCCTACTTCTTTATTTGTTACACTTGTTTAAATATTACTTCTATTATAGAAGGCTATTGCTATATTTATTTAATTTGTAGTATTTAATATAGTTTATTTTTTATCTTTTAATTTGTTACACTTGTTTTTAAAATGTAATTTTAATTTTTTATATTATTTAATTTTTATATAAAAATCTATAAACTCTAATTTTAGAATGAAAAACAGAATATTTAAAATGAAAATTTAGTAGATATTATTTAAATTAATAAATAAAATAAATAAAAAGAAAGAAAGAAAACAAAAAAGAATTAAAAAAAGTAAATTAAGAGAAGTAAATTAAAAAAAAATTACTCTATGTACTCAACCTTAATTATCTTATTTCCATTTTCATCTCTTCCAATATATCTCAATAATAATTTATCTCCTGTTCCTGTATACTCTTCTATTATCCATGCTATAGTTTCATCATTTACAACTATATATGTTGGAGTTTGTTTTGCTAAATTAATATAATCCTTTAGACCTATATTTGAATCAACTACGTATAAACTAAATCCTTCATATGAATTAATTGTTCCTGTTGTTGAATTGTAATATATATCATCTCCTGTAAATACAACAAAAGCTCCACTATCCTCTAAGGAGTAAACCTTATCATACTCTTCTTTTATATCATTATTATTTAAAATAGTCAATGTTGAATCTTTTACCACTACTTGCGTATTAAATTCTTCACAATTAATGCCATTAATACAATTTATTGTTATATTATAAATTCCAGGATCTAATTGTGCATTCAATGAAAATTTATAACTTAAATTATATAATGTTACACCAGATATTCCTATAAAAACATCATTATTTTGCGATGTAATTTTCGTTTCAAATTGATTTGATTTTAATCCATAAACATTACCATCATATTCATCTTTTATTGATAAATCAAATAATTTCGTTTGACTCTTAAAAATAATTAAATCATCTTCCATACTCAAAAAAGCATCTATATTTGTCAATCTAACTAAAAAATCTTTTTCAGCAACATCACTTCCATCTTCCTCATAACAATTAATTTCTAATGGTATATCTTGTTCTAGATATTCCTCTTTTAATTGTATTAATGTTTCATGAAATATTGAGTATCTTTTTATTCCGTATTGAGAAATATCTGAAACAAAAGGTGTAAAAGGTATTGAGTTAAGGCTATATTCACAATAACCTGGTTTATTTGTATTAAATTCGATTTTTGTAGATAAAGAACTTGTTCTTATTAAAGAACTAATGTTTGAAGATATCCAAAAATCCAATACTGAAATTTCTAATAAATTTGTTATAGAATACCTATTTTCATCAATGATTCCCATTCCACAAACCCATCCATCATCAACAAAACTATAATTATTATTATATATGTATAATTCTGGATCTGCTGGACATGATGTAATTATGTTATTTGAATGATATAATTTTAATGCTGCTTCATCACATTTTGAACCAAATCCATCACATTTTACCTCAACTTTTACATAATCATTTCCAACTGCACTGGTTGCTTCTAACCAAACTTTAAAATCTTCCTTTAAAGAAATCCAAATCCTTCTTAATGGATTATAATTACAATCTCCAAAATGATATCCTTGAAAATCATTACCATTAATAGATCCTACACAAGAATAATCTAAATCTGGAGGATCTCTTTGAATTTTTGTTGAAACAATATAATTATTTGAATTTATACCTTGTAAAAATATTTGAGGTGAAGATCCATCACCATGAACATTTAAATGAGAATTTACACTATCGTAAAGATATACATCCAAATCTTGAATAACTGATGAATTTTGAACAATTTCAACACCACTAACATTATTAATAGCTACACACAAAGATCTTTGAGTAAATATATTCGCAGGTAAACTAACATGCGAACTGTTTGTTCTTGAAAAAAACAATAAAGGATAAATCCTTTTATTAACACTATTTACTAATACATCATATTGAGGACATTTCTCATACACATAAAATGGCCATATTGTAGATTGATTATTATAAATAACCCCTTCTTCATATCTCCAAGATTCATCTAATTCAATCGATAAAGATAAATTAATAACTATTGAAACAAATAAAATAAAATTAAATAAAAAAAATGAAAATTTCCTTAAATTTTTATTCATGTATTACAAATATTAAAAATATTTATAAATATATCTAATTTTTTATTAGTTGATGGGTTACCGCTCATAAAAAGATTTACACAGCCATAATATTAGTTTAATAGCTAATAAAAAAGTAAACTATATATTAATAGGTGTTAAAATGGCTCAAAAAAGAAAAACAACAGAAAGAAAAATTATAAAAAGAAAATGGTTTCCAATAATTTCACCAGAATTATTTGGAGCAAAAGAAATTGGAGATACATATACTGCTGATTATGAATCAAAAGTAAGTAAAACTGTAGATATAAATGGAATGTTTGCAACAGGAAATATGAGACAGCAAAATATCAATTATACGTTAGAAATTGTAAAAGCTGAAAATCAAGAATTAAGAACAATAATTAAAGGTGCAAATTTATTAAGTTCCTATGTTAAAAGAATTGTTAGAAAAAATTCAAGTAGAGTTGATGATTCATTTGTTATAAAAACAAAAGATAACAAATACGTTAGAATTAAACCAATTTTATTAACAAAATTCAATGTAGTTGAATCAACACAAAGATTACTAAGATTAGGTACTAAACAAAAACTTTTGATTTTTGGACTTGAATCAACATATGATGATTTAACTAGAGCAATTTACAAATCTGACTTACAAAAAGATTTAGTAAAATTACTATCAAACATATGTCCTATAAAATTCTTTGAAATTAGAGAATACCAACTTTTATCTTCACATGTTGAAAAGAAAAACGAATTTGATATTGAAGAAATTAAAAAAATTGTTGAATTAACAATCAAAGAAAAAAAATCTGAAGAAAAAAGTAAAAGACCAATTGTAAAAGAAGAAAAAGAAGATAAAACTTCTGAATAAATTCTTTTTTTATTTTTTTTATTTCTATTTATTTATATTTAATCAACTATTAAGATTTTTAATAAAAAACTCTATATTTTTAATTCTTATAAAATATTTCATATTTATTTATCATTTTTATTAAAAAAATAAAATAACATTCAAAGAAAAATATATTAAATAAATTATATTAATAAATATCCTTTATTAGAATTTTATAAATAAACTAAAAATAAATTTTTTAATAATAATAAAGAATTAATAATAATAATAATAATAAAATTAAAAAATTATAAGTGAAACATAGAAATAAGAAATTAAATTAAAAATTAAATTAAAAAATTATTTAACAAATTTAATTAATTTTCTTTTTCCATCTTTTTTTTCTTCTAAATTAACTCCTTTTTTCTTTAATCTTGAAATCATTGTTCTAACAATGCTTTCTGGTAAATTTGTTCCTTCAGAAATTGCTTTATAGTCAAAAAAGATTTTTTTAGATTTAATGTACTCTAAAATTGTTTCTTCATTATTTGATTCCTTATCTTTGGAAACTTTATCTTTAGAAACTTTTTGAGTAGGTGATTTTTCTTTTTTTGATTTTTCAGTATTTTTTTCTTGTACAACTTTTTTATCTACTTTAGGTTTATTTACTGGTTGTGTACTTGTTTTTTTTTTAGAAACTGATTTTGATTCGATATTTTCATTTTTTAAAGTTACTTCTGTATTACTTTTATTATTTTTTTGAACTTTTTGAACTTTCTCTTTTTCTACTTTTTCTACTTTATTTTTTTTATCAGGATTTTTAGAAATATTTACTTTCGAAATTTTTTGATCTTCATTTTTCTTTAAACTAGGACCCTTTGTGTCTTCATACTTTTTTATTTCAGTATTTAAACTTTTAATCTCTTTATCTTTTTCTTCCAACAATTCTGTCAAAAGTCTTACATAATCCCATAATTTTTTATTTTCTCTTTCATAAACTACGATTGATTTCGTATTTTTTTTCTTTCCTATTAATTTATTCCAAAATGACATATGTTTCACCTATTATTATTAATTTTTGTATATTTAATTTCATTATTTATATTTTATATTCAATTTCATAATTGAATTTATTTTATCGATTTATTGAATTTATTTTATCATATTTTTTAATAATCATAAATTTTTTTATAACATTAAATAATATAAAAAAATAAAAATATAAACTCAATGAAAAACTTCAATAATATTCATAAAATATTAAAGAAATTTCATGAAATTTTTATTCTTCTGATTATTTATAATAAAGTTTTATTTATAAATCTTTATTACTATATTAAAGATAAAATACAATAAATATTTCTATATTAACCTATATTAACTTAAAAAATCAATTTTTAAATTATTATTATCATTATTATTATTATTATTATTATTTGTTATTGTTATTAGTATTATTTGTTATTAATATTATTCTTGTTATTGATACTATTATTTTACTACTATTATTATTGTTATCATTATTATTATCATTATTATTATTATATAAAATAAAAACAAAATTATAGTCAAATTTAAAAATAAAAGAATAATCCATTTAATTATGAAAAGAATAGCTATTATTGATAATGAAAAATGCATGAATAAAAGAGGATGTAATCTTATATGTGCAAAATATTGTCCTATAAACAAAACAGGTTCTGCTTGTATATCAGAAAATGAACTAACTTCAAAAGCAAAAATTGATGAAGAAACATGTATTGGATGTAATATTTGTGTAAAAAGATGTCCTTTTGGAGCAATTAAAATTGTAAATCTACCACAAGAATTAGATAAAGATCCTATTTTTAGATATCAAGAAAATGGTTTTTCGTTATACAACATTCCACTTCCACAAAATAATAAAATCATAGGAATTTTAGGAAGAAATGGTATTGGAAAAAGTACTGCTATTAAAATATTAAATTCAAATCTAGAATTGAACTTTGGAAATCTAGAAAAAAAAGCAACTATAGAAGACTACAAAGAATATTTTAAAGGTTCAGAAGTTATGAATTATTTAAATAAGCTTTACAATAAAGAATTATCTATTTCTTACAAACCTCAAAACATTAAAACACTACCTGAAGTTGCAAATGGAACTATTAAAGAATTGCTTTCAAAATATCCTAATTATTTAAAAGTTTTAGAAAAATTAGATTTAAAAGATGTTATAGATAGAGATATAAAAGTATTATCAGGAGGAGAATTACAAAGACTTGCAATTGCTGCAACAATGTTAAAAGAAGCAGACATTTACATCTTAGATGAACCTTCATCTTATTTAGATATAAAACAAAGATTAAATCTTTGTGGTTTTTTAAAGGAAGAATTAAATGAAAAAAAATCAATTATAGTTATTGAACACGATTTAATAGTTCTTGATTATTTGTGTGATTTAATTCATATAACATTTGGTGAACCTGGTGCTTATGGTGTTTTTAGTGCACTTTACACTTCCAAAGTAGGAATAAATTCTTTTTTAGGAGGATTTTTAAAAAACGAAAACATTAGATTTAGAGATTTTTCTATATCTTTTTTAAAATCTTTAGATTTTATTTCAAAAAAAAAAGAAATACCAATTATTGAATGGAAAAATTCAGAAATAAAAAAAGGAGATTTTAAATTAAAAATAAAAGAAGGTATAATCTCCAAATATGATATCGTTGGAATATTAGGTGAAAACGGAACTGGTAAATCAACTTTTATGGACAACATTGCTTCTAAAAATAATAATTTAATCTCAAATGAAGATATAAAAGATTTAAAAATTTCATATAAAAATCAATATATTGAAGGAAAAAATGGTATAATTGTTAAAGATTTTTTAAAAGAAGCTGTCGCTAATAATAGAAATGATTTAGTAACACCTTTAAATGTTGATACATTATTAGAAAAAGATCTTGGAACTTTATCTGGTGGAGAACTTCAAAGAGTAATGATAACAAAATGTTTAAGCGATAAAGAAGCAGATATTTATCTTTTAGATGAACCTAGTGCATATCTTGATGTAGAACAAAAAGTTGTTTTGGGAAAAATAATTAAAGATTTTAGTTATAACAATGAAAAACCTTTGTTTATAATTGATCATGATTTAATGCTTATGGATTACATCTGTAACAAATTAATTGTTTTTAAAGGGAAACCAGGAATTGAATGTGAAACATCTATTCCTTTAAAAATTGATGATGGAATGAATTTATTTTTAAAAGATATTGGAATAACTTTTAGAAGAGATGAACATTCTTTTAGACCTAGACCAAACAAAAAGGATAGTCAAATTGATCAAGAAATGAAAAAAAAGAATAAATATTACTAATGTTTCATGAAACACTTATTAATAAATTTAAATAAAAATTAATAACTTTAAAAATTATTTTTTTAAAATTATAATATTAAAATAAAAAAAATGTAAAAAATAAGAGTACAAACAAAAATAATTATTTTAACATATTTACCTCATAAAATATCTTATTTTTATTATTCCATAATTTGATTCACTATTTGAATCATTTATAATTAACACGGGAGATTGAACATAAAATTGTGGTGTCCAATCTTTTAATTCTTCTTGTATTAAAGAAAAATTTATTTCATATGAAAATTGAGATGGATATATTGAAACAATCTCAAAATCTATATTATAAAAATTTGATAAATAATTAATATCATCTTTTGTTAAAGAAGAAACATCTCTTGTACTTAATTTAGAGATTTTAGATTCTAATTGTTCTTTAAAAGCACCTAATTTTAAAATATCAATATTATTACTTATCATTACAGCTTCTAAACTGTATTTAATATCAGGTAAATTTTGAAATTCTTGAATTTTTGCAATTAATGCTTCATGATTTACTTCTTCTACAAATTCTGATTCTTTTATTTTGTTATTTAAAAAAACTCCTAAAATAATAAATATTATAATTATAATAAACGCTAAAGCGATTATTGATTCTATCATTTGTATTTGAGATTTTTTCATTTTTTTATACACTTTTATTAAAACTTTTTAAATAAAAAATAATTAATTAATACTATATATTAACGACTTATTAATAATATAAATTTATTAATATATCAATAAAATATTAATAACATATTATAATATTTAAGATTATAACTTTACTTCCTTTAAATATTCATCAATTTCCAAATCCATAACCGCACATCCTTTTAGTTTACACGCCCATAGCATTCCTTCTAGAAATTCTTTTCCTGTCTTTTTATTATCATAAAAATTCTTAAAATAATTCAATTCAACAGCTCTTGATACTAAATCAACTGATCTTAAAACTTTCAAAAAGCTTAGTTCTTTATGAATGTCTTCCATTAATTTATAATCAATATGAATTTTTGTATGTAATTTATTTTCCATTCTATTTGCAATTAAAATTGGATTTTCCACTAATTGTCTTGTTGTTCTTTCATCTACTACTAAAGTTGATTTACCTCTGTTTAATGCAACTGCAACAATTTCAATTTCTCCTCTATGTGCAATAAAAACATCTTTTGCATTTGCAGAATATATCTTATTAATATCATTAATCAATCTATTTGTTAATAATTCATCTTCTTTTGTAATTTTTATTATTTTAATTATATCTTTTTTTATTAATTCAAGAACCTGATAAGCCTCCAATCTAAATTTCTTTGTTTTTATTGGATTATCTACAACTTCTTTTTTTACTTCCGGAGTTATATAAAATTCCAATTCATTATTCTTTTTATAATCTTCAAACAAGTGTAACAAATTATTTGTTGCAAGAGTTATTATTGGTCCCGAATCCAAAAAAACATTTCTCATTTTAAAATCCTCAAACAAATTCTATTATTATTTATCATTGTATTATATATTATTTCTTACTATATAATATATGAATATAATGTATGAATATTTTACGAAATTAATAAATACATAAAATTGTATCATCTATCTTTTATTATTAATAGTTTTTATTTTCGAGTGTTAACATCTTGTATCTTTTTTTAATAGTAACAAACCTTTTTAATTTAAAAATAATTGAAATAATCATAAGGTGGTTTTATGGCTTTATTTAAGAAAAAAAATGAAACAAAAGATAATAATGTGTTACAACCAGGATTAAAACCAGTTGCTCAACAAAATAGAGTTTCTAATAATGAATTAGATTTATCTTCAGTTAATTCTATTGAAGATGAGAACTTTTCAAATGGTTTGCCTGATTTGGATTTACCAGATTTTGATAGTTTATTAAATGAAAATGATTCAAATAGTTTAAAAAAAATACCTGAAACAAAACAATCAAATAATATGGTATTAGGCAATGAATCTTTTGGAGAAGATGATAAATCAAATATTCAAAATTCTGAAATTCAAAAAACAAGTGAAAATCTTTCAGAAACAGAAATTCCAGAAATAAAAGATGAAATATCAAATTTAAATGTTGAGGATTCAGTAAATCTTTTTGACGGAGACTATTTTGTAAGTTTAAATAATTATAAAGCAATCTTTGATAGATTAGATGATCTTAATCAAAATTTCAAAGATTTTAATAAAATATCTGATGAATTCTTTTCTTTATACAACGGAAAAGAAGGAATGCTAAAAAATTCAGATAGTGCATTTGAAGAAATCCATCGAAAAATATTATTGATTGATGGAATTTGCTTTAAGGATGATTGAGGTGTTATAAATGAGGACAAATTTACCATTGTATCTAAAAGTTGATGATTATAAAGCTGTTATGGAAAACATGGAATTCATCAAAAGAAAGATAAGTGAAACAGATAGTTACATAAAAGAACTAAACGATGTAGCTGAAAGAGAAAAAGAATTAATAGACAACTGGGATGCTTTACTTAGTTCAGTTGATGAAAAGATAAAAGATATAGAAAGATCATTTTTGTCTCAACAATTTATTTAGAGGGGATTTAAATGACTGACAATGTAGTATCATATGTAGGAATTAGCGATAGAGTTGCTTATAGAAAACTTATATTACTATCTTCAAAAGATGTAATAACTGCTTTAAATACATATGAACAGATTAAAGTTGTAAGAAAGAAAAAACATGAATTAATGAGATTAATTGATGAAAATCTATCTTCAATATTAAAAGTTAAAGAAAAACTTGATAAATCATTTCCACCAAGTGCTTATGAATCTTTAATGAAATCAATAAAAATTAAGGAGGAAGAAGAAGGAAGAAAAACATCAGATAAAGATTTTGAAAAATACTTAAACAAAATGAAAGGTGCTCATAAAAAAACAAAAGATGAAGAAGCAAAAGAAGAGCATAAAGAAAATCAAAAAAAAGTAACAAAGATTCAAGATGAGAAAAAGGAAGTTGTAAAAACAGAAGAAAAAGTCGAAGTTAAACAAATACCTGTTGAACAAGAAATTCCTGATATTGAAGTTAAAAAAGTTGAATTACCAAAAAAAGTAAGTAGATTTGAAAAACTTCAACAAGAACTTGAAGATATTGAAAGTAAATTATCAAATCTTTAATTTTTTTATTTATTTAATATTTTTTTCTAATTTTTATTAATTTTTTTATAAAATCATTTATAAATTATTATAACAATTCAAATTGATAATATTCATCATCTTTAATAATATTATTTATTCTATATAACAAATATTCCATATTATTTCTTGAATAATCATCATATTCTAATTTATTATTTAGAAATTTTATTATATCAACATACTTAATTATTGAATTTGGTGCTATTGTAAAAACTAAATTAGAGTCGCCACAATTTGAACACTTTCCATTTAATGGTGGTCTTCTAATAATATTATTACATTTTGTACATCTAAGATTTTGTCTAAAAAATTTTTTTATATTTCCTTTCATATCTTTCATAAAGAATTTTTCTAACATTAATGATATTGCGTTTTTCTCATCAACACCTAATAATTTTTCCATTAATACAACTTCACTTTTTACTTTATCTAACATTGTTGGTAAATATTTATAAGATGAAATTAGATTTGAATTATTTAAATTTCTTATATTATGTGTAAAGAAAATTTGATTATAATCAAATCCATTCTTTAACAAACTATCCATTAATTTAATTTCTTCTTTAAATTTATTTGGTAAAATATATTCTTTTGATTTTTCGTAAAAATCTATACTATAAATCTTTTCAATATCTATATCAAAAACCATATCATCTATTTCCAACGGATTTATCAATAAACTTAATACCAATGGTCTATCCATAGTAGAACCTCTATTATTTGAGATAAATTCTTTTGAAAAATTTAATAATCCATCCATTAAAAGCATTAATCCAGCTTCATCACCATCGCAATCTCTTCTTAAAGATGCATGTAAAAATGGATGAGCAAATAAACATTGGGTTTTTGAAAAACCAATAACTCTTGTGACAACACCTGCACTTGTATGAGGTGATAACGCAATAAAATAATTTCCAATTATATCTTCTTTTTTTTCTAAATTGTAAAATTTTTTTTTATTATACAATCTTTCTAATAATTCATCTACAAATTTTGAAACTTTAAAAAAGAAATCAACAGAGGAAACATTATTATATTCAATAAAATCAGGCAATATTATGTCTTGTGGAAATAATTCTATTATCTGATTATCATTAATTATTTCATTTCCATAAATATCATAAAAATATCCTAAATTTTTTAACTTTTCAATAGAAATTCCTATTTCTTTTGGTACAAAATGAGTCATTGGAGTTTCTGTAGCATCAAATCTTATTGTTCCATCTTTATTGACATCTAATCCATATTTTTTTCTTAGAATTGATTTTAAGTAATGTTCTGAAAATTTTTCTTTATTATTTATTCTATCTAAAAATTTAACATTTTCAAAATCAATATCTTCTAAATTATATTTTTCTTTAAATTTCAAAAAATATTTTTTAATATCAAATTCCCAAAAACCATAAATATTCTTATTAGAATTCCATTTATTTTCAAAAATTATTGGTTCCAAATTTGATCCACAGGAAATACAATATGAAATAGGACTTTCTAAATTACACTTTTCACAATAATATTTTTGTGAATAAATATTTGAACTTGAATATAAAAAATCTTTAAAATTATTTTTTAATGATGTTGATGAATTTGATAAATTTATATCTCCTAAAGTAAAAAGACCATTATAACCTCCTTTTATAACTCTTGGTTTTGCTTTTTCAGGCCTTCCTAGTCTTAATCCCATGAAAATAGAATTCTTTTTTTTTATTAATGGATTATCAAATTTCTTATTTAATTCTTCAAAAATATTTTCTGTATTAATTTTATTTTCAAAAAAAAACAATTTAGAATATTCTTTTGAATAATTATTTTCTTTTAAAAAATTGTTTGATAAAACATACATTTCAGAATTAACAAAATCTTTTATCTCTGAATTTTTTATTTTTATAAAATTAAAAACAAAAGATTTTGCAATATCATCTTTTAATATTATTTTATTGTCAATAAAAGAATGTTCTATTAACATTTTTTCAAACAAATCTTTTGTAAATAATTTTTCTTCTTTATTTGGTTTTTCTATGAAAATTTCTTCATTTTCTATTACTAATTTTTCTATTGAATCATAAAATTTTTCTATTTCATTTTTAAAATTACTTTCTTTAAAATAAAATCCTATATTCTTTAATTTTTTTATGAAAACTTCATATTCATATATATCAATGTTTGAAAGGAAAAAAAGATGTTTTGGATGGATTGGTATATTATATTTTAATGTTATTTTTAAAGAATCTAAAAAAGTAATTTCATAATTTAAATAATCATCAAATATTTTTTTAAAAATGGTTTCATCTATTTGTGTTTCTTGTGAAATTGATTTTAAATCTATGCTTTTTGAAATATGCTCTTGTTTTAATATTAGTTTAATTAGATCTTTTTTATCTAATACTTTTTTTTCTAATACTTTTATTTCTAAGTTTTCTTTATTTAATATTTCTTTATCTATATTTATTTTATTTTGATCATATAAAACATTTAAGAAATCCTGAATCCACCATTCTTCAACATATCCTGATGGAATAATTAGATGATTTCTATTATAAAAATCACCAAAATTAACTAAAATATCTCCTACATGTAAAATCTTATTTATTTCATCACTATATTTCTTAAAATCATCTATTGTTTTTAATTTAATTACATTACCATTATTTAATTTTACAATTGGACCTTCAATACTATCACATGGAGTAATTGTTGCACCCTTAAATGGTCTTTCAGTCTTTATCTGAGTTCCTACTGCAATAAAATTATCTAACACCGCCATTGAAACTGGATTTAATCCAGCACAAGAATATCCACTAATTCTTGTTCTTCCATATCTTATTCTAAATCCTGATTTCATTGGATATGAAAAAACAGGCTTTCCTGCAGATATTTCACTTAAATAATTGTAATTTTCTTTTATCTTTTTATCATTAATTTCCTTTTTTTCTATGTTTTGTGATTTTACTTGTTTTTGAATTTCTACATACTCATTTAAAAAATCCCAATCTTGCATATTCATTTCTTTGCCCCAATCATCAAGCTTTTTCTTTATTTTTTGTGCTTTTGATTGAAGACATTCACTACAAACTAAACAAAATCCTCCTCTAATTCTATTCGTAGAAATTCTTGGTATATTTTTAAAACTTGAAACTTCTATTTCTGAAGTTGGATCTCCATCTATTTGAATTGGACAGTTTTTAAAGAAAAATTCTGTTTCTTTATCACTAGGTAAATATTGTAAATTGCTAACTCTTTCATGATAATTATTTAATTCAATTTTTGTTCTTTCAATTTCATCTTCTATTGGTATATATTTAGAGTAATTTAATTTTTTTCTTACATAATCAGCAATTAATACACTAACACTAGCTGCAGTTCCTCCTGCATTTCTTATTGGCCCTGCATAATTTAAAGCAAAATATTCACTTCCATTAGAATTTTTTCTTATATCAAGTCCTGTAAATCCTTCAATAGGAGAACTTACAACTCCTGATGTTAAATATGCAAAACCAAACCTTATACCAAAATCTATTGCATCTCTTCTATTTTGATAATTAATCAATTCATTTCTAGAAAAAAACAATGCAATATCCATTCCTACTCTCCAATCAGATTTTCCATATTTTTCTTCTAAGATTAATATTTCTTTTTTTACACTTTCTCTAATACTTTCATCAAGAAGTTTATTTTCAAAAACAGATAAAAGTCCAATAACTCTTTCTATAAGATTATATGTTTTTTCAATGGAAACTTTTTTTTCTCCATCAATTCCTAAACTTTTTGCATCATTTGCAAGATTGAATGCAAAAAGAACATCTTTTTCTAATCTAGAATTATAATTGTTATAAATAGATTGATTATTTATTAAACTATTTAATATAGAATTTTCTTCTTCATTTTTTATTTTATCTTCACTCATTTTAATCATTCTATATTTAAAATTATTATAAAAGTAATTATAAAAATTTATATGAAATTTATAAAAATTTATATGAAATTGTTAAATATTAAATATCATTATATCAAATATTACAATATTAATATAAAGGCAGTAAAATAGTATTATAAAAATAATTTGAAACAAATTCTTGTTTTACAGCATTTTTATTTATTTTAAATTCCAAATTAAAAAAATACTCTTCTTTATCAATTAAATATTGAATAAACAAAATATCATCAATATAAAATCTAACTTTTGATACATTATAAACATTGAATTTTTCTTCAGTTATTTTCAAAAATAATTCTTCTTGTTTTGATTCATTTATTTCCATTATTTTAAATAAATCACTAAAAAATAAAGATGAATTCTCATAAATTTCTTTTGAAAAAATTCTTACCTTTATATCCATTTCATCATTATTACCAATTATTTGATTATCATAAACTTTAACGACATATTCTTTTGGAAAAAACAAACTAAACATTAAATTTCTATCTACATAATGTTTTGAATTATCTAAATAAAGTTTCATGTCAGCATAATTTAGATATAAATTATAATCAATTTCATCTTCAAAACTTTCTTTATTTATATCAAGAATTGTACTATATTCTAATCCACTATTTGTTGCAAATAATGAATCCAATTCTTCTTGATTTCCTTGAGAACAACTTATAAATAATAATGTAAAAAATAATAATATGATGATATTTTTTTTCATGTTTATTATTATTTATACTAATATAAAAATATAATCTTTTTTATGAATAATTTTTATTAAAATTTTAGAAATACAAAAAAAATATTTTAATAAAAAAAATTTATTTAAATTAATTCGTTAGTTTCTTTGTAATTAAACACAATCTTTTTAAAATAGGATTGTTTTAATAATTATATGAAAAAATCTCAACTTATGCCTTATGCAATTATTGGTTCAATGGTTTTTATTTTAGCAATTATTTCTTTAATTCTTGTTTCTGGAAGTAAAAATCGTCAAATGGAAATAGAAATTGAAAATGTTAAAAATTCTATGGATGATATAAAGGCAAATATGGATAATATAAAGAGATGTAGTGAAATTTTCTTAAATGGTTATATAGAAAATTTGATTTATTATTCGGGGTTTTTAAAATCTCAAGAAAATAAAATAAAGAATGAAAAATTAAAATCGTATTATGATAAAATAGATTATAGATATTATGATGGAGATTATTATCCTATTTTATTCAAGAAAATAAGTATTGATGTTCCTCAATATCCTTACAATTCTGTAGGAAATAAATTTTATTATTATATGCCTATTTTGGATAATTATCCAAAACAATTAAGAGAAATTATTGAATTAAGTGTTAATGAATTTT
>JAQUVJ010000001.1:0-5864 GCA_028693395.1 Candidatus Nanoarchaeia archaeon
TAACAACAGAACAATTTCCACAACCAATAAGAGCAAAAATAAAATCAATTAATGATGAAATAGTTGAATTAGATTTCAATCATCCATTAGCTGGTCAAAATTTAATTTTTAAAATAAAAGTTTTAAAGATTGAAGAATAAATCTTAATTTTTATTACTTTTTTATATAAATATCTTTTTCTTATTTTTTTGTTTATTTATTGAAATATTTTTTTATATCAATTTTCTATACAAAAATTTTTATGAAACATATCATAATTTATTTTTTTATAATTTAATATATTATTATTATTATTATTATTTAATTATTATTAATTTTTTATTTAATTTATTATTTTTTTTTAATCTAAACTTATTATATTTTACTAAAAAGTAATAACAAAATTATTAAATCTTTATATCTTAAATATTTTAGATATTAAACAAATTAAATAAATTTCAAAAATGTTTATTTATTTATTAATTCAAAAAGAATAAAAATTTATTAGAAAAATAAATTTAAAAAACATATAATCATCTACCAGTAATCTTAAGTATTAATTCTTCGTTTAAATAATACAATTTTTCTCTTTTATCATTCATAATATATGGAATTTCCATTCCTTTCTTTCTTAAATTATACATGTTATTCTTAATAGTTCCATAATTTAAATTTGAGCCTCTTGATATATCTGAATAACTTAAACTGACATTAGAATTTAATAAAACATACAATAATTTTTTTTCACTTTTTGATAATTTTCCATCAATTATATTCAAATTATTTTCTTTGTATTTTACATCGTTATTATTATTGTTATTATTATTACTATTATTAAACATTAATCCTTTTTTTATCATATATGAATTTTCAAAACTTTCATCATTTTCTTTTTTTGATTCAATTTTATTTAGACTTAATGATTTATTTTTATCTTCAAAAGATAATTTCATTTCTTCTATTTTTTTAAGTTCATCTATTTTTTTTAATTCTTTCTCATTTAATTCACTTATATTTTGATTTTGCTTTTCTAATACTTGATATACTTTTTTAAACGATTTTACATATAATTCCTTTAATTCATTTATTTTATCTTCACTATTATTTCTTTCTGATAAATTTTCTTCATTTTTAATTAATTTATTTTGTAATTCAATTTTGTTTTCTAAATTCATAATTCCTCTAGAAATATTTTCAATATTAAAATCGAAATCTTTTTTTATCAATTCCAATTCATCAATTTTTTTTACTTTTTGATCTACAAAATTAAGATATCTTACAACTTCTTCCATTTTTTGATACATTATTTTATTGTATTCTCTTAATTTATTATTTTCTAAAAAAATTTCTTTATTATTATTCTCTAATTCTTTTATTTTGTCATCAATTTGCATTAAATTATTTAATTCAAGATTTTTAACTCTTACATTTAAATTAGCAATCCATTTATAACTCAAACTAATTTCGTATTTTATTTTATTAAAAGATTCTTTAATCTTTTTTTGAAATTCATCAAATTTATTTTTACTTATTCCCACAGAAAAAAACATATATCCCACTCTTTATTTTTTTTATTTTTTATTTTACTTTTTACTTTTTTTATTATTTTTATTATTTTTATTATTTATATTATTTATATTTATTTTTGTTTTTATTTATTTATTTATTTATTTATTTATATTTATATTAAAAATATGATATTTTATTTAAATTTCTTTATTATTTTCTTCAACAACTTTTTCATTATTTTTATCTTCATTTTTTGAACTTTTATTTATTAAACTTTTATTTGTTTTTTTTTTATCATTATCTTTTATTTCAATACCTGATATAAAAAAATGTAATAAAAATAATACGAAATTATAAACAATTATAGAATTTATATTCATTCCAAATGGTTCATAAATATAATTTATCGTATAAAACATCAAAAATAACAATATATAAATCATTAAAATTTTTTTACTAATTATATTGTTTGTATATCTTAATAAAAGATTTAATGAATAAATAGGTAAAAATGAATATATTACCACAAATAATGGACTTTCTGTTACATTAGCAATGATGAAAGTAAATATCAACATTAATAAAAGAGAAACATTATTTTTTGTAAAAAAGGATTTTAAATTTAAATTTTTTATTTTCTTATTTATTATTTCTTGTTTTATTTTCTTTTCTCCTTGTTTTATATCATTAAAATCCATTTCTTTTTCTTGAATATTATTTATGGTATGTTCTATTAAATCATAATAATGACCAAATCTTAATAAGGCTTCTTTTATATCATTTATTTCATAACCTTCATCAATTTTATAACGAATATATCTTTTTAAGTCAGATAAAATTCTATCAAAATCTTGACTTTCTTTTAAAACTCTTAAAGGAATATTTTCTTTTTTTTCATCAAGTGGAGATAAATCAAATTCTTTTTGTTTTAAATATTCTATTGCCTGAGTAATTAAATCTTCACGATGTTTTTTATGCAAAACTTTCTTAATAGAATCTAAGTCATATCCGTTTCTTAATTCAGCAATTATATAATTAATTAATTCTCCTCTAATCAATTCATTAAGTTCTTTATTTATTTCATCTTGCATACTTTTTTAAATACATTTCTATTTTTAAAACTTGTGTATTTATTTATGAATTACAACTATAAAAATAATAAAGAATAAAATAAAAAATAAAGAAAAAAAAATAAAAAAATTAAATAAAAAGAAAATAAATAAAAAGAAAATAAATAAAACAGATAAAATAGATAAAATAAAAACAAAAACAAAAAAAGAAAAAATGTAGAAAAAAAAATAGTCCTATCCAGATTCGAACTGGAGTCCCCAGATCCAGAGTCTGAGATGATTGACCACTACACTATAGGACTTTATTATATGGTATTTTCAATTCTATTTAAATTTATATTTATTCGAAAATTATACAATAGTTAAAACAATCAATCCTATACTCATCATAATAAAAGAATGTTGTAATCCTGCATATGGAGACCCCTCTGCAAGTTGTCCTAAAACAAGTCCACTAAAAAATCCTTGCATCAAACTTAAAGACATAAATACTCCTTGAATAGAACCTAACCATTTAATAACAGACATAATTAAAGCAAATGGGGATGTAAAATCAATTTTTACATCTTCAAATAATTCTTTCATTGAAGAATCAGCTCCAGATCCTCCAAGTATTGATATTGACATTTCATCATCACCTGTATTTTCTTGACCTGATTCAATCATATATGGAAGTAAATAATTTTTAATTATGATTAAAACTACTAGAAAAATAACAAAAATAACATAGGATTGACCTATTTGTGCTTGTATAGTCATTCTTCTTCTTGCTCTTAATCTTTGATTTAATCTAAGAGTTTGAGTTACATTATCTAATACATCCTCAATAAAACCTCCTGACTTCTCTGCTTGTAAAATAACATGAATGTTCTTCTGAATTGTTGAAATTTTTGTAGATTCAGCAAAAGATTCTAAACATTTTGTTAATGATATTCCCCAACTTATCTTATTTGCCATTGTTTTTACATAAGGAGATAAAACACCAAAATCATCCCTTGAAACAAACATAATTGCTTGAGGAATAGGCATTCCACTTTTTACAGAAGAAACTAAAGATCTTATAAATTCTACAAAAGATTCTGTCATTTGTTTTTCTCTTTGAGAAATTACTATCTTTTCATAAAAAAAAGGACCCAAAGCAAATATCAACGAAGCAGCTTTAAAAAAAGATCCAACCTGTGTACCAGACATAACAAAAAAACCAATATAAACAAAAAGAGCAGCAATAAAAAAACCTGCAATTTTCATATTTCTAAACTCTCCCATATTAATCCTCTTGTTGTGTAGCAATAAACACAATAAATCCAACATTCAACAAAGGAATTACAACATAAGTTCCAAGTAAAATAACCTGATTAATTGGCATTCCTCCAATGTTTCCTCCTAACATTCCTACCATTGATAATATCGCAACTAAAAATAATGGTGCTGCAATCATAATTGCAGTATAAACATCTGAAATAGTTGACATCTTTTGAACATTTTTTTCTTGTTTTAATTCATAAGTATTAATTACGTCTTCTGATTTTTCTGATACAAATAATTTTAAATCTCCACCTGATTGAAAAGTTGTTAAAAACCCATCTAAGAAATCTTGCAATTCTTGACATGGAGTTGTAAGAGAAGCAAAACTCAATGCTTGAGTTATATCATAACCAAAATAATAAATATATTTGTAAATCTTTTCAAATTCAATAGCAAACTCTCCTAAATCTTTTTGTTTTGATATTGTTTTAAAAACAGAAACCATATCTGCATCAGAAACAACTAATGCGGAAAAATTAATAAGACCAAAATGTATATTTCTCAAAATATTCTTCCTTCTTGATGATTTTACCATTTTTGGATATGATAAAAAAAACAAAAATATTCCTGACGCAATTACACCTCCAATAAAAAACGCCTCAAAAACATGACCAAATGATAAAGTATTTCTAAAAATAATTAACATTACTATAAAACCTAAAAAACCAAAAACAGATGAAGCAAAAATTGCAATACTTAAATAAGAAATTGATAAAATATTTATATTAGCAGACCTTAAATCATCATATAAACTTCTAAATAAAATTGGAAATTTATTTACAATAAATGCAGAAATTCTTCTAACAATCATATTACTTACAGGTGAAATCTGAGAAAATAAACCACTTAAACCAACCTTTGTATTTAAAAAAGAAGCCTCATCTCTTAAATTATCACTTTTGATTTGATCAATATTTTTATTTAATTCTTTTAAACTTTCTTCTTGTAATTTTTTATCTAAACCTGTTAAATTTCTTGATTCTCTTAATAATACTTCTTTATCAACTTGAATGTTTTTTAAATCACGATTTGTAAATCCATTATCTTTTCCAAAAAATCTAAGAAAATTCCAATATCCTATTTTTATCATGTATAAAAAAGTCTCTTTAAATAAAGAAAAATTATATCCAAATATTCTAATGTATGATTTAACAAAATCAGAAATAGACATAGATTCTTTATATAAAACTTGAATCTTTATTTTTTCTTCTTTTACAGATATTTCTTTTTTATGTTTTTCTTTTTGGATTTTTGAAAATTCTTTTTTATCATCAACATTTTCTGATTTACCTATTTGTTTATATTTTAATTCTTGAATTGAATCAGAACCATAAATAAATCTTAAAATCATTAATAAGAACTTATTTTTAACCTTAAATTTTATTTTAGAAACATCTGTATTTTCTATTTGATTATTATCTTTAACAAATGTTTGTTCTTTTTGTAAATTTAACAAATCTTCTTCTCTTTCTTTTTGAATTCTTTCTTGATTATAATTTAATTTATTGTCTAATTTTTCTTTTCTTATTTCTAAATCCAATATTTCTTTTCTTAATCTTTCAATATCAGCATATCTCAAATGAGAACTATTTTTTAATAAATTATCAATTGTGTCATCAGAAAGAGTTATTAGATTAATTTGTTCTAATTTTTTTTGAGCAAATGAAACAATTCTTTTAATTTCAATATCATAACTATCAATTACTTCTTTTTTTTTATCATATTTTCCAAGAAGTCTCTTTTTCTTTTTTTCATATACTAAATATTTTATTTTTCCGTTGTAATAATCTCTATCAAGAACATTCATTTCTTCAATAAATGCTCTTTTTCTAGAAATCCACCCAATCATTTCTATGTAATAATCGTTTAATTCCCTATAAAAGATATTAAGGTCTTTTATCTTTGGTTTATCCAACATTAATAGATAATTATCTCTATGTTTTTTAAAAAATTGTTATCTTTTTGTAGTGATACATAAATAAATATTATAAAAATGATTTT
>JAQUVJ010000001.1:5964-36184 GCA_028693395.1 Candidatus Nanoarchaeia archaeon
ATAAAATAAATAAAAATGATAATAAATACAAATATACTGATGAAGAAAAAGAAAAAAAAATACTTAAAGAAATAACTCAATACGTAAAATCAAATAAAAACATTGATAACATTAAATTTAATAAATTTAAAGTAGAAACTGCAAGAAAATATTCTTATTCACATATTCCTTCAAATATAGAAATTTTAATGAAATCTTCACAAAAAAACTTCTATGAAATGAGAAAGAAAATTTCTATAAAACCAGTTAGAAATTTATCTGGAGTTAGTGTTGTTGCTATTATGTGTAAACCACACAAATGTCCACATGGAAAATGTATAACTTGTCCTGGAGGAGTTGATAGTTATTTTGGAGATGTTCCACAAAGTTATACTGGACATGAACCAGCTACACTTAGAGCAATAAGAAATGATTATGATCCTTATCTTCAAACCTTTAACAGATTAGAACAATACATTGCTTCTGGAAAAGAAGTTGACAAAATTGAACTTATTATTATGGGAGGAACTTTTCCTAGTTTAATAAAAGATTATAGAGATGAATTTGTTGCATATTCATTAAAAGCAATGAATGATTTTTCAAAATTTTTCATACAAAGAAATAATGAAATTAATATGAAAAAATATAAAAAATTTTTTGAAATGCCATCACCATTAAAAGATGATAATAGAGCAATAAGAATAAAAGAAAGAGTTTTAAAATTAAAAAATTCTGATTTATTTGAAAATTATAAATTTAATGAAAAATTTAAAAATATAGAAAACAAAAATTACAGAAATCTAAAAAAGCAACAATACATTAATGATTATATTTCTAAGGTAAAATGTGTTGCAATGTGTATGGAATCTCGTCCTGATTATGCCCTAAAAGAACATGGACTTGAAATGTTAGATCAAGGAGTTACAAGAATTGAAATCGGTTTACAGTCTACTGATGATGAAATCTTAGAAAAAATGAATAGAGGTCATGATACAAAATTATCAATTCAATCAATAAAAGAATTAAAAGATTTAGCTTTTAAAATTAATGTACATTACATGCTTGGACTTTATGGATCAACAAAAGAAAAAGACATTTCAGGTTTAAAAGAATTATTTACAAATGAAAACTACATGCCTGACATGTTAAAAATTTATCCTACAATGGTAATGCAAGGAACAATTTTATATGATTTATATTTAAAAGAAAAACAAGAAAACAAAAAAGACAAATATGAACCAATTACAACAAATCAAGCAATAGAAATAATTACAGAATTTAAAAAAGATGTTCCTAAATGGGTTAGAATTATGAGAGTTCAAAGAGACATCCCAACTAATCAAACTTTTTTAGGAGTAGATAGAACAAATCTTAGGCAAATGATACAAAGTAATTTAGAAAAGAACAAAATTAAATGCAATTGTATTAGATGTAGACAACCAAAATCTGATTATAAATTTATAGAAGAAAACATTGAAAAAAAAATAATAAAATATAATGCAAGTCAAGGAAAAGAATATTTCATTTGCTATGAAGACAAAAAAGAAGATACAATTTTAGGATACATCAGATTAAGATTTCCTTCAAATTCAACAAAAGAAGCACTAATTAGAGAATTACATGTTTACGGTTTTCAAAATAGCATTGGAGAAATTAATGATGAAGATGGAAGTGTTCAACACAAAGGTCTTGGAAAAAAATTATTAAAAGAAGCAGAAGAAATCGCAAAATCAAATAATTATAAAGAAATAAAAATAATTTCAGGAATTGGAGTAAGAAATTATTATAGAAAACAAAAATACAAATTAATTGGACCTTATATGGTAAAAAAAATATAAACCTTTTTATATAAAATGATATTATATATTTCTGAATTATTTTTTTATTGTTTACAAAATAAAAATACTAGTAAAGTTTAAATATTATTAAATAAATTTTATAATACTTACTTTAAATTATGGTGAAAAATATGCCTAGAAGACTAAATGATTTTGATGATTATTTAAATAAAAAGAAGAAACACGATATTGATTTTGAATTAAATCTAAAAACTTTTGGAAAACCTTCAAAAAAACTTGAAGAAAAAATCACAAAAAAGGAAGAAAATAATCACGAATCAGATGATTTAGAAACAATAAATGTAGAAGAAATTGATAAAAAAGGTTCCATATTAAAAACCATAAGATTAATCTTTAGAAATTCTTCTTCAAAAAACAAAGAAAATAAAACAAAACAAGAAATTGAAGATATAAAACTTTACGATAATTATGAAAAAGTTTTTGAAGATACAAAAGCCTTGTTAAAAAAAATCTTTTCAAATATTGATAAAAAAGAATTAGATAAATTGAGAAAGACAAAAGAATTCAATGAATTAGCAGAAATCTTTTTTGATCAATGGTAAAAAAAATCTTTTATTAATATTATTATTTCTTTTATTATTATATATCCATATCTTAATGCAAAATATGCAACAAATAAAGAAAATATACCACAAAAAAAACCAATTAATAAAAATAACCCATCATCATTTATCATAGAAAAAAAAATAATTAACAAGGAAATCGCAGGTAATGTATCGGTAAAAGGATAAGGAATCACCATAGTTAATCCTAAAATTATTATTGAAAATCCTAATAAATATTTATTAAATAAAAAATTCATTCTTTTTTTTGAAATTTTATCAAAGAATTTTACTAAGAAATTTATTTTCTTATGAATCTTTTTTATATTATTAATCTTGATTTTCTTTTTAGAATATTTTTTTGAAATAATATTTTTATCTATTATAATACTTAAGCCAATAAAAAAGATTATAATACCTATCGGTGTTGAATAATATGTAGAAGGTATAGGTAATGCGGAAGGTAAAACTAAAATCAAACCAATTAAAGCCACTCCTAAATTTTTAAATTCTGAAATCAATTCTTCATAGGAGATTTCTTTTTTCTTTTCCAAATAATTAAATGATTCTTCTAAAGTTCTCATCTTTATCAATTATTTTTAACATTCCAGGTAAATGTCCTGCTCCAACAACACATAAAATATCTCCATTAGATTTTTCTTTAAAAATCTTCATGATATTTTCTATCATTATAACATTTCTTTTTTCTACCAAAACAAAATAAAATGTTGGGAAATTTTTTCTCATGAATTCTGTAATATTTAATATAGTTTTATAATCAAATATCATATTTTTCATATTAATATTTTTCTTATCTATATTTCTTAAATTTGAATTGTCCATACCAAAAGGCCACAATATTGATTTTAAAATTTTCCACTGCTCTTTTTTAGGTATTTTTTTAAAATCACTTAATGTTTGATTTATTTTTTGATCTACTAAAAACAAATTTATGTCTCTTTCTTTTGCTATTTCTATTGATCTAATAAATTCACTTCCTGGTTCTATATTTAATATATCACCAATTTTATTTTGAATAAAACTTCCTATTTTTAAAAATAAATTTCCAAAGACTCCAAATTCTTTATTATAATTTGTTTTCTTTTTTTTTCTTTTATTCATTTGTTTTTTTATTTGTTTTCTAATCTTATTTTCATTTTTATTGTTTTTTTTATTTTCATTTTTATTATTATTAAGATTTTTTATTTTTGATTCTATTATTAACTCTTCTTTTTTTGATTCCATCATAGAATTATATCTTTGTCTATCAAGTTCAATACAAATATCAGTAATATTAGATTTTAATGCTTCATTTTCAACTTCTTTAACACTATCTGGACTTACATGTGCTGTTCCAACTAGTGTAATCGTTCTTCCTTGATATTCATATACAAATTTCATAAAATCACTCACAATATTTAATATTAATAAAATAATTAATAAACTAAATATAATAATAACAATAATAATAATAATAATAATAATAATAATAATAATAACAATAATAAATTAAAAAATAATTATAATAATAAATATTTTTAAACTAATAATATCATAACAATAAAGAATCACGTTAATTATATATAAATCTTTTATTATTTATCCTCTATAATATCTCATATTATATTGATATAAATAATTAACAAATTGAACAAATTTATCTCCTTGTTTAATATGTCTAATTGCAACAATTTCATTTATTTTTATTGAATTAGTTTTAAAAATCTTATCAATTAAATCATCATCATAAGAAATTGAAGTGATAAAAACGTAATTTATTCTTTCTACTAATTTTTTTCCTGAAAATAAATCCATGTAATTATCATATAATTCAACTTTATACCCTGACTTTTTGCCATAACTTAATATCATAAAAATAATTACACATATTGCTAATATAAATTGAATCAATAACATATAATGATATTCAACATCTATTTGTAAAATCTTTTTTAATACTAAGAAAAAAACATATAACATTAAGAAAGGTATTAAAGAGATAACAAAAGCGTCAAAAAAAGCAACAAATTTATTTGGTTTTACAAGAAATTCAGGTCTTATAACGTTTTGATTTATATTTGTATTTACGTTATTTATGTTATTATTTAAGCTATTATTCGTATTAACACTATAATTAGAATTAACATTTTGATTATTTATCTGATTATTTGAATAATTTTCTTGAGTATAATTTTGTTGGTCTGACATCTACACCACTTTTAATTTAAATAATATAATTTATAAAAATGTGTTACTATATAACAGAAACTATTTTTATATTAATAAAAAAACAAAAAATTAAATATAAATATTAAATAATTAAAAAATAAAAAAATAAAGGAAATAAAAAAATAAAAAAATAAAAAATAAATAAATAATATTTATTCTATTTCAAAAACTACATTTACACTCATTGTAACAGATTGAGATTCTGGTGATAAAACTACTGATTCTTCAACTGAACCTGATGCTTTAGCAAGATTTACTGAATCATACATTCTATTATAATAAACTGGTGTATAATAATTACTTGGTTCTAAAGATCTAACTCCTATAATCTTTTTATTCATAACACTAGCAACAACTTTTGCTCTTTGTTCTGCATTATCATAAGCTTCTTTTATTAATTCGTTTTGAATTTTTCTTGTTGCTTCTTGAGTTAAACTATATTCAAAATTTTCAATTCTATTTGCTCCTAAATTAATTACGTCAGATATAATTTCTCCTGCTAAATTCAATTTTAAAGTTGTAATTTCAATAGTGTTATATACTTGATAACCAACTTCTTCGTATTCTTCAGTTTCTTTATTCCATTTTGTTTTTGGAGAAACTCTATAACTTTTACTTTCTATTGTATAATCACTATTTTCTTTATATGCATCAACAATTCTGTTATTAATGTTTGTATTTTCATTTATTGCTGTAGATAAATCTTCATTCTCGCTTACAACCGCAAAAGTTAATCTTACTTTATCTGGCACAACTTCTCTTTGTGCACTTTCGCTTAAACTAATAACATCTTCATTACTTTCTTGTCTTTCATTGATAACTTGAGGAATAACTAATCCCAAGATAAGAACACTAATTATTAATGTTACTAATCCAATAATATTAAATTCATTTTTACTTGCCATATTAATCACAATACTATACTTACAAAATGATTTATAAATTATTCTTATTACTTAGGTAAGTAACTAATGATTAATTTGAAAAAGATAAGATAAACAAAATCATATAAAATAATAATAATAATAATAATAATAATAATAATGATAATGATAATAATAATATAATAAATTAAAAAGAAAGATTAAAAAATAATAATAAATAAATAATAAAAATAAATAATAAGAATAAATAAAAATTCAAATTTTTTCTTTTATATAATCCATTCCTTTTTTTTGACAATCCTTACATATTGGAATTAATTCATTTTTTTCATTTTTTTTAACTTTTACATATGTTCCAAGAATTTTATTTAAAAAAGTTTTTTGAATTTCATTATTACAAATTTTGCATTTCATTTTTATTACCAATATATAAAAAAGATGTTTAATTAATTATATAAATTTAATGCTTAGTTAAAAACATAAACATTCAGAAATATTAAAAAAATAAATTTGACGTTTGAAACAATTTTTGCAATAATACAATAATTAATAAAAATTAAATAATAAAAATTAAATAATAAAAATTAAATAAAAAATTATAAAATTAAATTGTTATATCAAATTATTATATTAAATAGTTAAATCTTCAAAATCAATTTGAAATGGTTTTACTTCCATTTTATCTAAGATGTATCTGAAAATCTTTCTTGTTTTTTTGTAATATTCCATTGCTTCTTTTAAATCAAAAACATAATCTCCTTCTTCAAAATTAAAAGTTAAACCTACATGTTTTCTAAAATCTCCAGAACATTTACTTTCACATCTTATTAATTTTTTTACTTTCAAATAAAATTCATGGTTAGATGTTAAAATGTCATCTTTGAAATAATCGCAAACAATTCTTGATCTTAATACTATTACATTTTCATCTTTTAATGTGGAATCTTTTTCTTTAGAATAAATATATAATGCACTAATTAAATATTCCTCAATATTTCTAATTTTTTCTAAAACCGTTTTTAAAACACTTGTCGTTCTTGTATATTTTAAACTAAAATGTATAAGATGATCAAGGCCTTTAAATTCTTGAACTGCTTGATAAATTTTTTCATTTATATCCATTATTTCACCAACTCAAAAATTGATTTCAAAAAAAAATAATACACTTTTATTGTTTCAATATTTAATTTAAATTCTCTAAACATGTTTTTGTATATTATCGCATCAATTGTTTCATATTCAAAAATATTATTCTTCATTATTTTAAAGTCAATTTCTATCCATTTTCCTAAATTTTTTTGCATAGAATTTAAATTAAATGGTCGATAATCTTTTATTTCATTGTATATTTCATATATTCTTTCCATCGCAATTATGTATAATTTTTTATTGTTCATAACTTCAATGTTATTATAAATTAAATCTCGTAAAGAAATCAATTTTGAATAATCCATATATCTAATGGGAAGTTTTTGTTATATATAAATTATTAATATAATTTTAACTTTTATTTTTTATCTTAAATATAAGATATTAAGAAAAATTAAAATTAAAGAATATAAGAAAAATATAGTAAAATAAATAGAACAGAAGAATATAGGAAATATAATAAACATAATAAATTAAAAATAAGAAAAATAAAAAATAAAAAAAAACATAAATCAGATAATATACTCCTCAATTAATTTTTTATCTTCTTTGTTATTTTCAAAATTTAATGAATTTAAAAGAACATCTTTTATTGTTTTTGTTGGAACAATTTCGATTTTAGATAATCTTTCTTTTTTTATTACTATTTCTTCTACATTACTTTTTGGAACAATAACTTTTTTCATTCCTGCATCAATTGCGGCTTCAACTTTCGCACTAACTCCACCAATTGGTAAAACTTCTCCTCTAACACTCAAAGAACCTGTCATTGCAACATTTTGCATTATAGGAATATTTCTTAAAGATGAAACAATTGCTGTTGCAATAGCACAACTTGCTGAATCTCCTTCAACTCCTTCATAAGATTGTAAAAATTGAATATAAATATCTTTGTTTTGTAAAGATTCATTAAATATTTTTTTTACAAAAGCTGAAACATTTGTAACTGATTCTTTTGCTATTTCTCCTAATTTTCCTGTTGCAAAAACTCTTGGATTTAATTTGTTTTCTGTAACAACTGCTTCAATAATTGAAATTATTCCTGAATAAACTCCATTTGCTCCCATTACTGCAAGTCCATTTATTTTTCCAATAATTGATCCTTCTTGAGAAATCATACTATATTCTTTTTTCATTTCAATTGATTTGTCACTTAATTGATTTTCTAAACTTCTTGCTATTTGTTTTGATTTTAAAACATGATCTTTTGTGACAATTTTTGCTTTTTCTTCCATTGCAATATCACTTGCACTTCTAAGAATTCCACCTAATTCTCTTAATCTTAATGTTAAATGATATTTTCTTCCTGCACGTTTTCTTGCTTCTTCGATTATTTCCATAATTGCTGAATTGTCAAATTCTAATAATTCTCCTTTTCTTACTTCTTGTGCTATGAATTGTACTAATTTATATCTATTTTCTTCTGTATCAGGCATGGAATTTTCCATATAAACTTCATATCCATATCCTCTAATTCTACTTCTAAGAGCTGGATGCATGTTTTCTAAGATTTCAAGATTTCCTGCTGCAATCAAAATAAAATTACATGGAACTGCTTCTGTTCTAACCATTGCTCCCGCAGATCTTTCAGATTGTCCAGTAATTGGAAATTTTCCTTCTTGAATTGCCGTTAATAATTCTTGTTGTGTTGTATATTGTAATGTTGAAACTTCATCAATAAATAAAACACCCATATTTGCTTTATGAATCATTCCTGGAACAACTCTTTCATGAGCTGGAGTTCCAAGACCTCCTGATTGAAATGGATCATGTAAAACATCTCCAAACAAAGCACCTGCATGAGCTCCTGTTGCATCAAAGAATGGAGCTTTATCTTCCTTTGATTTATCTATTATTAATTTTGGTATAAGTATTCTCATCTTCTTTTTTAATCCTGCATTTGATATAAGTGTTATACCAATAAAGAAAAATATTGAACCTAAAAAGTATGCTGCAAATACAACATCTGAAATATTAAAAAAACTTTTTGCAACCCATGGCATAGCTAAAACTATGAAATTTAATATAAACAAACCAATACCTTGAGTTTTCATTAAAGAATTTTGTTCAATTCTTGCTTTTTCTAGAATTGACTTTCCCATTCCCTTTTCAACTGTTTTTATTAATGGAGTATTTTCATCTTCTGGATTTGGTAAAACTAAAACATCTTGAAGTTCTTTTTTTGGTAGTAATTCAGCTAAAGCAAGTCCAAGCATTGATTTTCCTGTACCTGGTTCTCCTATTAATAAAACATGTCTTCTATTTATTGCTGCTTTTTTTATAATATTTACTGCTTTTTCTTGTCCAATAACTTGGTCTACTATCTTCTTTGGAACAGTTACTTCTTTTGTAGATTTAATGTTTTTTATTTTCTTCATTTTTGATCATCAAAAAGTTGGACAGCTATTGCTGCAATATATTAAATAATTGAGCACCCTCAACAAGCTTCTCGTCTCCGCAACCCCAAAAGCACTATCTAAATTTCTTATGGCTGCTTCATTCCTGACCTGACCCGTTCAAAAAATAAATAGTCAGATGGGACAGAGAGTCAACGTTACCTGCTAAGACCCAATTTACCTAATAATTACTACAATAGCATATAGGTTCGCCTTATAGTCTGACGAATCGAGGACGACTAATCCCCTACCGAGTCCAATTGTTTAGAATTTGTTATACTTTAAAAATCTTATTGATTTTTATATTGTTTTTTTATTTATATTTACTTATTATTATATTATTAACATTATTTTAAATTACCAAAAAATAACTATAAACAAATATAAAATTATATTAATATTATATTAAAATTATTACAATATTGTGAATTAGAATTATATTCTTAATACTACATTTTTGTAGTATGGATAAAAGAAAAACATACAACATAAAAATAGAAATTTTAAAACTCCTTGAAAATAAATCATTGTCATACACAGAGATTCAAACAAAACTTTCTACAAATTATGATTCTGTAAAAAATAATTGTAAAGAACTTGAAATATTTGAATTCATTGAAATAAAAACTATAAAAAAACATCCTGAAAATGGAAAAATTGCTTATAAAATAAATTTAACAAATAATGGATATAAAATATTAGAAAAGATAAAAAATCAAGAAGATAATTAATTATCTCTAATAATTAATAATATATAAATAACAATTAATATCTTTTCATAATATCGGAAAAATATTAATGGATCTTAATTATACTCTCTTTTGTTATATAAAAAATATTATCTACCTTGTAAAAATCTATAATCAATTTAAAACCGATCATATCTCATAACAAGATAAAAATATACTTAATAATAACCCATAAAGAAAATACAACAATAATAAAAAAGTTATAATTTTATTTAGAAAAACTTAAATATACCTAAGTATACTAAAGTATATGATAACAACAATCAAATTAAATAAAAACACAAAATATAAATTAGATCAATATAGAGAATATAAGAATGAAAGTTATGATGAATTAATAAATAAACTAATATATATTATAAATCAAACAAAAACATCTCCAAATTTAAGTCAACAAACACTAAAAGAAATTGAAGCAGCTAGAAATAGAATAAAAAATGGAAATTTTTTAACTGAAGATGAAGCAAAAAAAAGATTGGGATTTTAGTCATAGATATTATGTCTATGCCCTATTTTTAAAATAAATATCTTTTCTTGTTTTATTTCTGCAATAACTCTATAATTACCAACTCTTAATTTATATTTATCACAATTTGTTAAATGAATAAAATATCTATAAGGATTGTTTTTAGATTCAATTATTTTATCATAAATTCTTTTAGCTAATATCTTATTAATTTTTTTTAAATATTTAATAGCAAAAACATCAAAAATAATATCATACATAATAAAGAAAAATCAAAAACATATTTAATAATCACATAGATAAATTTATAACAAAAATCCAAAAGTTTAAAACATGTTTAAAATAAAAGTAAATTAAAAATAATTAAAAAATAAAAAATGAAGAATCAAGAATAAAATAAATAAAAATAAATAAAAATAAATAAAAAACAAATAAAAATATTTAATAAATTAAATATCTAAATTGTTTACAAAATTTGAATTAGTTACAATGAATTCTCTTCTAGATTGAATATCATCTCCCATCAACATTGTAATTGTTTTTTCAGCTTCAATAGCATCTTCTATTCCAACCAATTTAATTCTTCTAGTTAATGGATCCATTGTTGTTTCCCAAAGTTGATCTGCGTTCATTTCACCAAGACCTTTATATCTTTGGATTCCATATTTTTTTCCATCTTTATCTAATTCAATAACTAATTTTTCTTTTTCTTCATCAGAATACACATAATGATTTTCTTTTCCTACTTTTATCAAATATAAAGGAGGCATTGCAATAAATATATGTTTATGTTCGATTAATTCTGGTAAATATCTATAAAAAAATGTTAATAAAAGAGTCTGAATATGTGCACCATCTACATCAGCATCTGTCATAATTACAACTTTTCCATATCTTAATTTTTCCAAATTGAAATTTTCTTTAAATCCTGTACCAATTGCTGTAAATAATGCGTTTATCTCTTCATTTAACATTATCTTATGAGTTCCTGTTTTTTCAACATTTAGAATTTTTCCTCTCAAAGGTAAAATTGCTTGATTATGTCTATTTCTACCTTGTTTTGCAGAACCTCCTGCTGAATCTCCTTCTACTATGAATAATTCTGCTTTTGATGCATCTTTTTCTGCACAATCTGCTAATTTACCTGGTAAAGAATTACTTTCAAGTGCATTTTTCCTTCTTGATAATTCTCTTGCTTTCTTTGCTGCAAGTCTTGCTTTTGCAGCTGCAAATGTTTTTTCGATTACTATTCTTATTTCTGTTGGATTTTCTTCAAAATAAGTATTTAACTCTTGATTAATCAATGATTCTACAATTCCTTTAACTGCATTATTTCCTAATTTTGTTTTCGTTTGTCCATCAAATTGTGGTTCTGGTACTTTAACAGAAACAATTGAAAAAAGTCCTTCTCTTATATCTTCAGGAGACAATGGTATTTTTTCCTTATTTAAATTATTTTTATCAATATATCCACTAAAAGCTCTACTTAATGCTGCTTTAAATCCTGCAACATGAGTTCCACCTTCAATTGTATTAATATTGTTAACAAAACTTACAATTTCCTCATTATAAGCAGTTGTATATTGCATAACAATATCAACTTCAACATTATCTGATTTTCCTTCAACACAAATAACCTTACTTATAGTTTTTTTACCTTGTGTAATATATTCCATAAATGAAACAAGTCCACCTTCGTAAAAATGTTCTTCAACTTTCTCTGTTCTTTCATCAGTCAATTTAATCTTTATACCTTTATTTAAAAAAGCAAGTTCTCTCATTCTGTTATTTAAATAATCAAAATCATATTCTGTTGTTTCAAATATTTCTTTATCTGGCATAAAATAGATTGTTGTTCCTGTTTCATCTGAAACATCAAGTTGTTCCATTGGTTTTACAACATTTCCCTGAGAAAATTCCATTTTTACTTTTTTACCATCTCTTTTTACCCAAACTTTAAAATCTTCAGACAAAGCATTAACTACTGAAACACCAACTCCATGAAGACCTCCTGAAACTTTATATGAATCTTTATCAAACTTTCCTCCAGCATGCAACTTTGTAAGAACAACCTCCAAGGCTGGCATATCTAATTTAGAATGTTTACTTATAGGAATTCCTCTTCCATTATCCTCAACAATTATTCCATTATCCTTTGTTATTGTAACAGAAATATCATTACAATACCCCGCTAATGCTTCATCAATACTATTATCTACAACTTCAAAAACTAAGTGATGAAGTCCTCTTTTAGAAGTACTTCCAATATACATTCCTGGTCTTTTTCTTACTGCACTTAAACCTTCTAGAATTTTTATACTATCTGCATCATATTTTTCTGCCATATACCTATAATAAATTTTCTTTTATTTTTAAATGTTAGTAGAATGTTTTGGTGGTAATTTTTATAATAATATTATAAATTTATAACAAAGAAAAGATAAATCAAAAGAATTGTAAATAACAAAATTTATTTTGAATAAAAATTTTTAACCAATTCCGATGTATGATTAAAAACACCATTATGATTAAACAAAAATGGAAAATTTTCTCTTAATGAATTCATCTTTTTTTCAAATTCATCTCTATGTCTTTCAACATCTCTTACAAAATTAATAAAATAATGAAGAAATCTTTTTTCACTTTCTTCTTCCATATCAATTTCATTAGATATTCCATGAAAAATTCTTTTTATCAAATCCACATGCTCTTTATACGCTTTATTTTTATGCTTTAAATTAGCCAATCTTTTCTTTTCCTTTTCTAAATCTCTTAAAGAAGAATTAATTTCTTTTTCGATTAATAAAAGCTTTTCAATATCATTTTTCCATATTACATCAGCATTTATGACTTTTAAAACATATTCTTTGTACAAATTAATATTATTTTTTTGTAATAATTTTGCAAAATTAGACATTTTTTGATTTACTTCTGATTCAAAAATCATTGTTTCCATTGCCATCATCCATCCAAAAATATCTTCATCTTTGTTGTTCCATGTTGGGCCAATAACTCCTCTTTTTTTAGGATCTATTTTTAAAGAGATAAACAAATCTGGATTTTCTTTTCTATATTCTTTAATAGTAGAAGTTTCATTATATAATACAAAATTCCTTTGATATATTTTATTTTTAAAAAAAACCATATAATTTTTTCATATTAAAAATATATAAATGTTTTTGATTTTTATATAAATTATGTTTATTTTAAATTATTTATATAAATTAAAAATGAATTAGATTTTAAATTAATTATAAAAATAATTACAAAAATAATTACAAAAATAATAAAATAATTATAAAATAATTATAAAATAATATTATCACAATAATTATAAAAATAATAAAAATAGAAAGAAAAAAAAGAAAAGAAAGGAAAGAAAAATTAAAAATATATAAAAATAAAAAACTAAAAATAAAAAACTAAAAATGAAAAACTAAAAATGAAAAACTAAAAATAAAAAACTAAAAATAAAAATAACATAAAAAGTGAAAATAAAAATCAATAAAACTTTATCTCTCCATCAATTAAAACTCCTTTTTTTAATTCAACAGGTCTATAATCATCAATTATTAATCTAGATTTTAACCAATCAGCTAATTCTTTTGGATTTCCAATAGTTGCAGATAAACCAATTATATTAATTTCTTTTAAAAAAGTTCTCAAAAATGTTATTACAACTTCTAAAACAGGACCTCTTGTGTAATCATTTATTAAATGAATTTCATCAATAACAATTAAACCTAATTCAAATATAAATAAACTCTTATGTCTTATTAATGAATCCATCTTTTCTGAAGTTGTTATTATCAAATCAAAATTTAAAAGATAATCCTCCTTAGAATCAACATCACCAATAGAAATTGACGTCTTAATTTGAGGATATTTTTTTTTGAAAGATTTGTATTTTTCTTGAGCTAATGCTTTTAATGGAACAATATAAACTACTTTTTTATTTTTGTTTAAAATCATATCTAAAAACTTTAATTCAGCTACTAATGTTTTTCCAGATCCTGTAGGAGAACATATTAAAAAATTTCCTTCAAACAAATTTTCATCTATTGATTTATATTGTGGTGGATTAAAATTAGAAAATCCCATTTGTTCAACAATTGAAAAAATATTTTCTGGCATTTTATTTTTATATTCAATTATTGGTTTTAATACTTTTCCTTTATTTTCTTCTTTATTTTCCATTTTCATCTTTGATTATAATTATTAAAATTTATTAAAAAATATAATTAAATAAATAGTTAAATAAATAATTAAATTAATAATTAATTTAAAAAATATAAAAATAAAATCTTAAAAATAATTAATAATATTAATAATAATTTTAAACTATATTAACAATATTAAATAATGTAAAAATAAAAAAACATAAATAATATATAAATTATTAAAATATAAAATAATAAAACATAAAATAAACATGAAATAAATCAATTATGAGTAAAATAAAACAACATTTTTTCCTTATTATCTAAAATAACAAATGCATATCTTTCAAATTGAATTACATCTCCTTTGTTTAATTCTTTTAGATTTATTTCTCCTTTACCTAAAATATGTTCGTGTTCTGGAGTGTATACATCTACATCAATAGATTCGTTTTTTGGAACAAAATGTATTATATTATTTCCTTTTCCTTTAAAATCTTCATATGAGTTTGAATGAAATTTAAATACAAATTTATTTTCTCCAATTTTTTCTTTTGTAAAATTTATTGCATCCATTAATCTATATAATTCATCATTTGATTCTATAATTTTTTGATAATCTTTTTCTTCAATATAAAAATGAGAATCGATATTGATTTTTCTAATTAAATCATTATTTCCTGGAATACATTTTAATTCTATTTCTTGTTTTTTTACTCCTTCAATTTCGATTTCTATAGGATTTCTAACAAAAAAGAATCTTTTTGCTGTTTTGTCTAATATTCTCCTATTTTGTTTTATTATGTCTTCCCAACTCATTGTTGCTTCATTTTTTGAAATTCCTGTTGATACAACAAAATTTTTTATTGCTTCAGCCATAAATCCTCTTCTTTTTAAAGCAACTATTGTTCCAACATTTGGATCATCCCAACCATCAATTTCTCCACTTTGAAGTAATTCTCTAATGTGTCTTCCTGACATTAACATATCTTTCATATTAAATCTTCCAATGGAAATCAATTTAGTTTGTGGTAATTTAAAAAGATCTCTTATGTAAGCATGTAATTCATCTCTCATTTCAAATTCTTTACTTCTTATTCTATGAGTAACTCCCAATTTCCCATCAAGAAGTGCATTTTGAAAATCATACATTGGATATGATTTATATTTATCACCCAATCTCGCATGTTTTGCATCAATTATTCTAAATATTGCAGGATCTCTCATTGTTGAATTTTTATGAGCTAAATCTGTTTTTAATCTTAAAATTGCTTCTCCTGATTTGTTTTTATCAAAATTTTTCCATAATTCAATTTGTTCTTCAACAGATTTTTTTCTACAATCACATTCTATTGAATTTTTTCTATTTTCACTAATTACTTCACTTTTACATGTACAAACATAAGCTAAATCTCTTTTTACTAAATCTGTTGCACAATCTATAAAATACTCCATATAATCAGATGCATAATCAAGTTTATCCCACTTTATTCCTAACCATTCCAAATCTCTCATTATTATTCCATAGAATTCTTCTTTAACAAGATCTGGATTTGTATCTTCAAATCTCAAATAAAATTTTCCATTATATTCTTTTGCTAAAAGATAATTTAAAAGTGATGCCTTTGCATGTCCAATGTGTGGATATTTTTCTGGACCTGGGGGAAAAGCTGTAATTATTTTCTCTCCTTGTTTTATACCTATGGAATCAAAAATACTTTTTTCTTTTTTTTCAACAACATATTTTGATTTTAAAGATTCAAATTTATTATTGTTTTCTTCATGTGATTTTTTTAAAACTTCTTCTAAAACTTTTTGAATATCATTTCTTAAAGTTAAAACATCATTTTTCTTTTCTGGATATTGACTTATTATCTTACCAATAACAGCACCTTGATTTATTTTACCATCAAATTTCAAATAATTGTCAAGAATTGCATATTCTACAAATTGAAAATATTCATCCATATATATCATTAAAAAGAATTATTTATTTACTTATAAATTTATTTAATTATATTATAGATTATAATATGAAAATTAAAAAGTAAAAAATAAAAAAGTAAAACAAAATAAAAAATAAAAACAAAAATAAAATAAATTAAATAAAATAAAAATAAAATAAAAATAAATTAAATAAAAATAAAATAAAAATAAATTAAATAAAAATAAAATAAAAATAAATTAAATAAAAATAAAATAAAATAATTTAAAAAAAAACATGAAAATAAGATTAACTAAGTAAATCTTCTAAATTATCAATCTTACTTAATCTTTTTTCTGAATATTTTCTATTTTTTATTGTTGATGCAACAAATTCCTTTAAAACTAAAAAATATTCAAAAACACATTTTTCTCCTAATAAATTTAAAACATTTGATTTATCTTGAGAAGAAAAAACATTATCAACAAAACTTTTCATATAATAGTTTTTTAATTCATGATCTATATCTAATCCATTAAAAGATAACAATGTAAAAATTAATAAATTCCTATCTATTTCTTCAAAAGAAATGTTTTCTCTTAAAACAACCCCTGGATCTATTGCAACACAAGAATTTCTTTCATAATCATAAAGAAAATTCTTTAAATGTGAATCACTATGTAATATTAATGGATTATTTTCTTTTTTTGCAATACTTCTTATTTTTGTGTATAATTCTAAAAATGAATCCAATTCTTTTTTTGGATTTTTTAAATTAGAAAAAATGTCTTCATAATCCAAACAATCTTCTAAACATTTTTCAAAAATTTGATCCTCAGAAAATCCAAAGAACTGAACTGTTGGAATTTGATAATTGTCCCATAATTTTATTGTTATTGTTTCTTTTTGTGTTTTTTCTTCTGGGCTTGATTTGTAATCAATATGTGAAAAGATTCTTGACCTACAAAAAAAATAATCAGAAACAATACTATTTATTTTGTATAATCTTGATTTGAGATAGGTTTTGTGAAATATTTTAAAGTCAATATTGTTTATAACTTCATATTCTGCCAATCTTCCTATCATATTAATCACTGCAAATTAATATTACTACAAAAAAGTTAAAACACTTATTATATAAAAAGTTATCCCATTTTATTATTTATTGGTAACTTTCTAACTATATCGGATAATAATATTTAATAAAAATATTTAATAAAAACAAAAATAGAATACAATGATATATTTTCAGTAGTAATAAGAATAATATTAGCAACAAAAACAATAATATTAGTAATTACAATAATAATAATTAATATAGAAATATAGAACTAAAATAAAAAATAAAAAATAAAATAAAAAATAAAAAATAAAATAAAAAATAAAAAATAAAATAAAAAATAAAATAAAAAATAAAAAATAAAAAAAATAAAGAAAATAAAAAAATAAAGATTAAACTTTCTTATTTAATCTAACAATAAATCTAGTTCCTTTTCCTAACTTACTTTCAACAGAAATATTTCCTTCATGTAATTCAACAATTTGTTTAACAATACTTAACCCTAGTCCTGTTCCTTTTTTTGATTTAAACATAATAGATTCTATTTGATAAAATTTATCAAATAAATGATCTACATTCTCTTGAGATATTCCTATACCATTATCTTCTACAATAATATAATCATTTTCTTTATCTTGTTGATGTTTTATTTTTACCCAACCATTTTTATTATTGTATTTTATTGCATTATCTACTAAATTAATTAATACTTGTTGAATTTTATTTTCATCACAATAAATAATTGTATCTTGTTTTATTTCATTGATTAAATTTATTTTATTTTCACCAGCATAACCTTTCAGAACTTCTTTTATGTTTGTCGATAAATTAAATAAATTTACATCATTTTTGTTTATTTCTATTTTTCCTGATTCTAATTTTGAAATGTCTAAAACATCATTAATCAGTTGAGATAATCTTTTTGACTCTGATGCAACAACACTTAAAGCTTCCTTTTGTTTTTCAGATACTTCCCCAAATTTATTCATTAATATTAAATTTGTATATCCACTAATACTTGTAAGAGGAGTTCTAAATTCGTGAGAAATATTTGAAATAAAATCAGATTTTAAATTATCCAATTCTTTAAATTTTGTAATATTTTCAAACAAAATAATGTTTAAACCTTCATAATATTTTTCCTCTCCCATATAATTTTTTAAATACTTTCCTGTTAATTTTTCTTCATAAATTTTAAAATAATTATTTAGTTTTTCAGAAAAAATTTCAGCATCATTTTTAATTTCTTCTTTAAATCCATTTTTTTCTTTAAATTTTTCAAAACTCATCTCTGGTAATATTGTAAAATTTTTTATTGCCTTTTGATTAAACATAATCAATTTATTATTTTTAGATTCATTAATATCAAAAACAATTATTGATTGAGGAATATTTGAAAGCATTATCGATAAGAAATCCGATTTTGCTTGATATTGATTTAACAATTCTTTATTTTCTTTATTTTGTTCTTCAACCATTTCTTTTAAAATCAAATTCGTGTTTTTTAATTTTATATTAGAATTATTTGAATGAATAAGTGATGATAAATTATTTAAAAAAATAGATTCAATTCTTTTATCAATATTTACAATGACTTTTTTAAATTTTGAAGATAAAATTATTATAGAAATCATTTCATTTTTGTATTTTATTGGAATTATTATTTTGAATCTATCAATATTAAAAATTAAAGATTTTAATTTCATACTATGAAAATCTGGATATTGTTGAAGTCTATCAAGTTCCATCTTTGATAATCTTATTTTTTCTTTTTTTATTTTATTTTGTTTTATACTTGATTTTACTATATGATTATGATAAATATCAACAAAAGTCAAAGTCTCATATTCATAAGAATAAGATAAAACTTTATTTAATCTTTCAACAAAATCATTATGATCTTTTTTATTGTTTTGATTGAAATCTCTATTTAATTCATACAAAGAATTTAAAATATTAACTTTTGCTTTATTAATATCTGTTAAATTTCTTAAACTTTGAGACAAATAAGTATTTTTTAAAATTTCTTCTAGAATTATTTTTTCTTCTTCAAAAACATCTTTAAAAATAAAAGAGGTTTTCCTTTCGATAATTAACAAATAAGTTAATCTTTCATTTATATGTAGTTTTGTGTAAATATAATTTCCTTCAAACAAAATATCCTCATTATGAAAATTCAAATCCAATATTTCTTTTTTTTTAGTTCTATGATTAATAAATATACTATTATTAATAAAAATTCCAATATCCATTTTATGATCTATTATCTTTCCAAAATTATCAATAACATCTAACAACTCTTCTAAAGTTTGTCTTTGTTTACCAATATGTTTATGAAATTTTTGAATCTTTAAAAAAATTCCAGATTTAAAATTCAATTTTTCTATGATGCTTTTTGAAATAAACTTTGAATTAATTTTATCAAAAATATTAGATAAAAAAATCTTTTCATAATAATTTGGTTTATAATCAATATAACAAGAAATAATTGATTCAAATTCAAGATCTTTTTTTGTATAGTTTGTTAAAATTGATTTATTACATTCTTTGTTTTTTTCTTTAAAATTTTTAATTATATTATCATCTTCTTTTAATGTAATTTCAATCATATCATATTTAATTAATTTATTTAAAAGATTAAAAATTATTATAATATTTTTTTCAATTTTTTCATCTTCAATTAAAATATTAATTTGTTCAAATAAGACAATTTTTTCTTTTATGTCCTCTAAAACATTTTCATTACAAAAATTTTCTAATTCTTTTAAAATTACTTCAACATTTAACGATTCATCTCTAATATAAATTTTACAAATCATTTCATCTTTTTTATAATCAAAATTTAAGATTTTTTCTTCGCTTAATAAATCATAATTTCCATATGTTGTTTTAAAATCTTGTGTGTTTTTAAAATAACATTCAATATAGATTTTATTTAGATCTATTATGTTTTCTAATCTTTTTTCTAATTCCATATTAACCTTTTATATTAATTAATAGATAAATCTTATTATTTTTTATATCTTTTTTACTAATTTTTTCTTTTTATTTTTATTTTGTTTTGTTTTTATTAATTATTAATTATTAATTAAACATTTATTTCTAAAAATTATAAAAAAATTATTATTATTGTAATTATCATTATTTTATCATTATTTTATCATTATTTTATTATTATTTTATTATTATAAAAAATATTAATTGAAAAGATATATGTAAAAATATTAAAAAATAAAAATAAACAAATAAATTAAGATAATGAAAATAACTAAATAAATTAAAAAATCTTTTTATTTTCTGTTTGTTGTTTTGAAGTGTTCATTTCTAATAATTTCAATCTTTGTCCTATACTATCAACAGCATACAACAAAGAATCTACCTTTGAATTTATTAAATCTAATTGTTTTTTTAATTCTAAATATGCATCGAATTCATAATAATCTTGAGAAACTTCTTGAGAGTAATTTGAATTTTGTGTTTGATTATTAATATTATTATTAGAATTATTATAATTTTGATTATTGTTTTGATTATTTAAATAATTTTGTTGATTAATATTTGGTTGAACATTATTTTGCTGATAATTATTTTGTTGTGGATAATTTTGAAAATTATTTATTGATGAATTATCAAAATTTTGATTCAGATTGTTATTATTTGAAAAATCTTGTGTTTTAAAATTTTGTGGTGGAGATTTAAAATCAAAATCATTTTCAAAATCAAAATTACTTTGAACATTATTATTATTATTATTATTATTATTATTATTATTATTATTATTATTATTATTATTATTATTTATACTATTATTATTTATACTATTATTATTTATATTATTATCGTAACTATTAACATCATTAAATTCTTCATAAAAATTATTTTGATTTTCTTGAATATTTTGATGATTTTGGTTTTGAATATTTTGATTATAATTTATATTATTTTCTTGCTGGAAAAAATCATTAGGAAATTCATTTTGATTTTGATTTAAACCTTGAAAATCTTGAAAATTATTATTAAAGTTATTTTGATTTGAATTAAATTGATTATTTGATTGATTGTTTAATTGATTATTTGATTGAAAATCTTGATTAAAAGAACTTGGATTTGAAAATGAACTTTGAGAATTTGAATAATTTGAAGAAAGACTAGTATTATTAAGTGGATCTTGCATTGGATTTTGATTATTTGAAAATGAAGGAAATCCATTACCCGAATTAAAATCGATATTTTCAAAACTCAATTCTTGATTATCAAAATTATCATAATCTTCATCTTTCTTTTTTTTGAAAATATCTAAAAACCCCATACATCTCACTTTTGTTTTTAAATTAACATAATTTAATGTTATTTAATATCAATATTTATACAAATATAGAATACATACTTTAAAAAGAATTTTAACTACTTAATATAAATTAATTTATAAAATTAACTTATAAATACTATAAATCAGTTAAAAAATAAAATACAAATAAATTTATGTAAATCTATAAATAATAGAAATGAAAAATAACAGAAAAAAAAATGAAATAAAGAGAAATAAAATAAAATACAATAAATAAAAACAATAATAATAATAATAATAATAAAAGAAAAAAATAAAGAATAATGAAATAAAAAATAAAAGAAATAAAAAAAATAAAAAATAAAAGAAAAAATAAAAGAAATAAAAAAAATAAAAAAAATAAAAAATAAAATAAAAAATAAAGAAATCAAAAAATCAAAAAAATATTTATTAATAAAATTATTATACTAATTTATCAATACCTTTTTTCTCCAACTACCTTTATAATACCATATTAAAGATATAAATAAACCTATAAAATTAGCTATCAAAAAAGGTAACATAATATAATTTATTTCTAATTTTAATACTAATATAAATAAAATTGACAAAGGAATTACTAAAAAAATCGTTCTCAAAAATTGTAATACTAAAGAATATATTCCATTTCCCATTCCTTGCATTGCTCCTCCAGAAACAAAAGTAAAAGGTAAAGTAAAATATCCAAATAAAATCATTTTAAAAAATGCATTTCCCATTAAAACAACTTCATAATTATCTGAAAATATTCCTAATATATTTTCTCCAAATAATAATATTGTAATTGCAATCATAAAAATAAAAATCATTCCAAATTTTGTTGATTCACTAACAACTTTATCAATTCTTTTGTATTTTTTTGCACCAAAATTTTGTCCGACCATCGTTGTAACTCCAACAACTAAACCACTTAAAGGCATAAAAATAAAAGATTCCAATCTCATCATCAATCCAAATGCTGCAAGAGTTACTTCTCCACTTTTTGCTAATATAATATTCATTGTTGCTAAAGTAATTGAAATAAAAACTTGATTCAAAGTTGCTGGAATACCTATTTTAAAAATTTCTTTAATTATACTTAAATCTAATTTAAAATATTTAAAATCAAATTTATTTTCTTTTAAAAATAAAGTATAGAATAAATAAATTGATGCAAGTATTCTTGATATAACTGTTGCAAGCGATGCTCCTCTTACACCCATTGCAGGAATAAATCCAAATCCAAAAATAAAAATTGGATCTAAAATTGCATTAATTAATCCTGCAACTATCATTATTTTCATTGGTGTTTTTGTATTACCTTCTGCTCTTAATATATTGTTTGTAATAAATGTAAAAAATAAGAAAAATGAACCTGCAAAATATGTTTTTGAATATTGCATAACTAAATTTAATATATTTTCTGTTGCTCCTATTCTTATATATAATTTTTCCAAAAAAGTAAAAGCAAATATAAAAATTAAAATATAAATTATTAACATTAAAATATAAGCGTGTTTTGAAACATTTGATGCTCCTTTTTTATCTTTTGCTCCTAATTTTCTTGAAACTAAAGAATTAACTCCAACTCCTATTCCTGAAGCTAAAGCCATTGTTATAAATATTACTGGAAATGCAACACTCATTGCTGCTAAAGCATCGTGTCCTAATTTTCCCACAAAATATGTATCTACTAGATTAAAAGAACTTTGAATAATCATCCCTAAAATAATAGGCCATGATAATTTTATTAAAATAGACTTTACATCTCCTTGAGTCATTTCTTTTCTTGTTGTTACTTTGGTCATTCCTTTTGTATTTTTAATATGTTTAAAAAGTTTTTTAATAATATTTAAAAATTATTATAGAAATTCTATAAAAATTACCAATAAAAAACAATAAAAAAAACAATAAAAAATAAAAAATAACATAAGTTTTATATTATTTATTTTATTTTTATATTATAATAATTTAGTGTATAATCTTTTCATAGATTATTTCATAAATTATTTCATAGATTATCTTCATAATTAAAAGGTGTAAAAATGAATAACCAAGAAAAATTTGATACAATAATTAGAGATCTACAAGAAACAATTGGAGAAGAAAAAATAAAAGAAATACTAACTCAAAGAGATTTAAAAATTTATTGGGGAACAGCACCAACAGGAGTTCCACATCTTGGATATTTTGTTCCTATGTATAAAATTGCTGATTTCTTAGAAGCTGGATGTGAGGTTACTATTTTGTTTGCAAACATGCATGCTTATTTAGATAATATGAAAAGTAATTGGGAAATCTTAGAACACAGAACAAATTTTTACATATTCTTAATAAAAGAAGTATTGACTAGAATTGGTGTGCCTTTAAATAAATTAAAATTTGTTACAGGAACAGATTTTCAATTATCAAAAGAATATACTTTAGACATGTATAAAATCACTTCTCTTGCAACAACAAGTGATACAAAAAAAGCAGGAGCTGAAGTTGTTAAACAATTAGATACACCTAAAATGAGTAGTTTACTTTATCCAATACTACAAGCTTTAGATGAAGAATATTTGAAAGTTGATTGTCAATTTGGAGGAGTTGACCAAAGAAAAATCTTTATGTTTGCAAGAGAATTCTTACCAAAAATTGGATACGAAAAGAGAATTCATCTTATTAATCATTTAATTCCTGGATTAACACAAAGTGGAAAAATGAGTTCATCAGAACCAAATTCAAAAATAGATTTTCTAGATGATGATGATACAATCAAAAGAAAATTTAGAAAATCATATAGTATTGATGGAGAAGTTGAAGGAAATGGTTTATTAATGATAATCAAACATGTAATTTTTAAACAATTAAGAAAAGAAAATAGAGATTTTATAGTAACAAGACCTGAAAAATGGGGCGGAGATGTTATTTATAAATCTTATGAAGACATCGAGAAAGATTTTGTTGATAAAAAGATTGCATCAATTGATTTAAAAGATTCTGCAGCTAAATATATAATAGAATTAATAAAACCAATCAGAGATAATATTGAAAAAAATGTTAATCTATACAAATTAGCTTATCCTGATAAATGATTTTTTTAATTTTTTATGTTTTTTAATTTTGATATTATTTTTATCTTCTTCTTTTATCTTTTTAATAAAATTATGATATTGTAATTATATAATAAATGCATAATAAATATTATAATAACATTACAATTAATCTAAAAAAAATACTTTAATAAAATTTAAGAAAATCAATTAAAAGAATAATATTAAGAAAATAATATTAAAATAAATAATGGAAAAGAAAAATAAGAAATGAAGAAAGAAAGAAATGAAAAAAAAAGAAAAATGAAAAATGAGAAAAAGAGAAATTATTTATCATCAAAATATCTTTTCTTTCTTCTTAATCTATGATAAGTTATTCCAAATCGATGAGTTTCATCTCTTATTCTTATCAATAAACGCATTCCTATCCTTGAATTCTCGAAATTAAAAACATCATCATCTCTATATATTTCTTCCAATCTTTTTGCTAAACCAATGATATTTGCATCAATATTTAATTCTTTTAAAGCTTTTTTTGCAAAATCTAATTGAATTTTTCCTCCATCAATTACAATTAAATCAGGAACTTTTGCTTTCTTATATCTTCTATAAACAACCTCATAAATTGCTCTAAAATCATCTATTCCAACAACTGACCTTATTTTAAATCTTCTATAATTACTTTTTATAGGTTGACCATCTTTAAAATGAACCATACTTGCAACCATATCACTTCCTTGAATATGAGAAATATCAAAACATTCAATTGTAGAAATGTTTAATTTTAACATTTCATATAAATCATTTTTTTGCAATTCTGATTCTTTGTATTTTATTTCTATATTATTTTTTGCAAGTTCCAATAAGTTTTTTTTGTCTCCTCTTTTAGGGATTATAAACTCTACTTTTCTATTAGCTAAATGATTCAAATATTCATAAATACTATCATCGGATAATTCATGAGGAATAATTATTTTCTTAGGTATTTCGTTTTGAGAATAAAATGTTTTTACAAATTCATCAAAAAAATCTTCAATATAATCTATGGTATATTCATTTTTTCCATTTAATATTCCATCTCTTACATAAAAAACAACTATTTTTACTTTTTCTTTATCAATTAAATAATTAATTACATCCTCTTGATTTCTTTTATCTCTTTCGATTAATTGTGAACTTGAAATATAATCTATTGCTAAAATTTGCTCTCTTATTTTCATTGATTTTTCAAATTCTAATTTTTGAGAATATTCTTTCATTTCTTCATTTAATTTTTTTTTTAGATCTTCACCATTTCCTTTTAATAATTCTTTTACCTTTTCTATCTTAGAATTATAATCAACATCATTATTTATACAAGGGGCATCACACAAACCTATTTGATATCTTAAACATGGTTTTTTAGGTAATGTTTTACAAGTCCTTAATTTAAATTTATTATTAATCATTTCAATAAAAGAATTTTTAAAAGTTGCATTTGGAAATGGCCCAAAATATTCTCCTTTCATTTTTTTATTTCTCACAGAAATAACTCTTGGAAATTTTTCATCTGTTATTAAGACATATGGATATGTTTTTGAATCTTTTAATAAAATATTATATTTAGGAAGGTGTTTTTTTATCAAATTATTTTCTAAAATAAATGCTTCAATTTCATTATTACATACGATAAATTCTATTGATGTAGCACTATCTAACATCAAATTTGTTTTTATATAATTAGAACTATTTGTTATATTTTTGTTATTAAAATAACTATTTACTCTGTTTTTTAGATTTTTTGCTTTTCCTATATAAATGATTTCTTCATTAGATTTAAATAAATAACAACCTGGATTTACAGGTATTTTATATTTTTTTATATCAAACATATTCATTTAGTATTTCAATTAGTATAAAAATATTATATATTTTATTTAAATCATGATTTATATTAATAATAATTATTATTAAAAAAATTATTAAAAAAATTACTTTTCTCTTCCTAATTCCTTTGCTAATTTATATCTTTGATATGATTCTTCATATTTAGAAAATAAAACTGCTTTTGGAAATTCAGAATTTAATCCTTGAGCAACTCCTCCACCAATTCCTCCATAGATTAATTCTTCTGGAGAATTTTGATATAATTGATCTGTAGACATTCCTTCATCTCTATATTTCATATATATTGATGCACCCTCTGCAAATTCTGTTGCTCTTGCTTCTTTTGCAAAATCTTTAACACTATTTGCAGGAACACTTACTAAATCTTTTAAATGTTTAGGTAACACACTATCAGCTAATCCTCCTACTTTTTCTTCTATATTTTCAATAGTTTTTTCTTTTTTTCCATCTTTTTTAAATTCAGATAATACTTCTCTAGATATTTCTCTTTTTAATTCTTCATCTTTATCTTTTAATTTTGTTTTAAAAAAGAAATCCGATATTCCTGATATTCCTTCTTTTACACTATGATATGCATTTCTTATAGGATTATTTACTGAAGCTTGACCATAAGAATCATAAAAATATTTTCCATCTTTTGTATATTTTTCTTGACCATAAGAATCAACAAACTTCATTATTTTTTCTCCTCTATCATTATACATTATTTCATATTCATTAGGTTTTAATGGTTTATCTAAAATACATTCTTTTCCATTCCATTTTTCATCAAAATCACAATCTGGAACACATTCTTTTTCAAATAAAACAAAACCTTCATCACATTTCTTTTCAAATAAATTTTTTACTTTTTCAACAATATTTTTCTTTTTTTCGAGATTTTCTTGAATTAAATTTTGATTGCTATCTAATTGATTATCATATTGATTATCATACTCATTATATTGATCTTCTTGATATTCTTCTTGATTTTTTTCTTCACTTTCTTCTTCACTTTCTAAATTATCAATTTGATCATTATTTTTTATTTTTTGAAAGAAATTTATTATCTTTTGAATGATTTCATTATTTTCTACTACATTTTCCATTTTGTTTTTTTCTTGATGTGCTTCAATATTGGTTGATTCTTTTACATTAACTAAAACTTTACAATTTTTAGGAAAATTAGCTCTTTTCAAACAAAAATCTTCACAATAATTTTGCATTTGATTCATATCTAAATCATAGCCATAGATTTGACAAATATGTGTTCTAAATTTATAATCATAACAATTTTGAGCATCATGTGAAACCCAAGCAACTCCATTTTCCATAAAACCAAAATCTACTCCTTCTTTTAAATCTACATTTACTTCACATTGATAATATGTAGCTTCAACCAAAAATAAACTTAATAAAAACACCATTAAAAAATATATTGCTTTCATATATTTTTATATATAAAATAATATATAAGATTTTGTATTTATTTGTAATTTTTAAATCTTTTAAAATAATAAATATATTTAAAAAATAAATGAAAATATAAATTAAGAAATAAAATTATAAAAATAAATAAGAAATAAATAAAAAATAAATAAAAAATAAATAAAAAATAAGAAATAAAAAGAACACAAATAATAGAAATATAAAAATTATTATATTATTATATTATTATTATTTAAATAATCACAATTTATTTTTAATCAAATAAATTATTTCATCTAAATCATCTTTTTCATTAATCTCTCTTAATAATTTATTTTTTTTTATATCAGTAAAAAACCAATTTATATATTGTTTTATTTGATCTATTGAAAATTTTACTTCATATTTTTTATAATATTCAAAAAATAAAAGCAAATCTTCTTTTACATTATTTATTTTTTTATCATAACCTTTAATAAATTCAGGAACTTCATTGTTTTCTTTATTAAAATATTCTGTTAAATCTTTAAAAATACTTGGATAAACTTTTGGTGCTCTTCCAAGCATAATGAAATCTGCTTTAGAAAATTGAAATGCTTTGTATGCATCATAAATATTAAAAACGTCTCCAGATAAAGTTAATGGAATATCTACTTCTTTTTTTATTCTAGCTAAAAGACTCCAATCACCATGTCCACTATATGCTTGTTCTTTTGTTCTTGGATGAACACAAATCATATCAACTTCTAATTCTTTTAATTTTTTACATATTTCTATTGCATTTATTGAGTTATCATCCCAACCTGATCTTATTTTTACACTTAAAAATCCTTTATATTTTTCTCTTATACCGCTAACATATTTGTAAAGATAATTTGGATCTTTCATAAAATATGCTCCAGATTTTTTTCCTAAATATTCATTTATTGGACATCCTGCGTTAACATCAAATCCAATTACTTCATTTTTAAAAGAATCTATTAAAAATAACGTTTTTTCAACATTTCTTCCTATTACTTGAATTATTATTTTCTCATCGTTTATATTTACAAATCTCTTTTTTGCCTTTTCTATTCCATATTGATTTGAATATTCAAAAAACTCATCTACATCTACCATTTGAGAATAAACTATTTCACATCCTCTTATTTGACAGAGTTTTCTAAAAGATGATATATTAATAGCTCTCATTGGTGCTAAAAAAAACTTCCCTTTAATTTCAATACCATTTATTATCATAAAAATCTTACTTATTCTTTACTTTATTTATAAATATTTAATATATAGTTTCAATTGTTTATATATAAAATTTAGGATTTCTTCTTAAACGATATAAAAAATGAAAAAATAAAAAGATAAAATAAAATAATAAAATAATAAAATAATATAAAAAAATAAAGAATAAAATAATAAATAATAAATGATAAGAATAAAGTAATAAATAATAAATAATAAGTAATAAATAATAAGTAATAAATAATTAATAATTAATAATTAAAAACAAATAGTATATATACTAAATAGTATTAAAAATAATGTGGTAATATGAATCTAAAAAACTTTGATTTTTGGGACATAGGTTTAACAAAACTATCTGTATTTTTTGCAACATTATTTTTAATTTCTGTTTGGAGTTCTTTTAGAAATTTTGTTGTAAAAATTCATTGGATATGGTTTTTAGTAATTGCATTATTATTAGCAATTAAACCTATGATTACTGTTTTTAAAAAATAATTTTTTATTTTTTTTTAATTAATTGAAAAGATTTTTATATTCGAATACTTATTAATTAATATGATATCTTTAAAAAAATTACTACCTTATTCAATTATTGAAAAAGCATATGTAAATTCTGGATTTAATTTTGCGAATGCAGTTAATTATATATTCTTTGGAGAATGTTTATCTTTTGAATCTTTACTTACTAAGTGGGAAAGTTGGGAAAAGGAATATCAAAATAGAGGATATAGAACAATCTCAATTGACGATTTTTTAGAATGTTTACCTGCAAAAAAAAATATTGAATCTCTTTTAAGAGAAAAAATAGAAGGAAATGAAATTTCAGTTCTTCATAGTGAAATATATAGAGAAAATTTCTTAGGAAAAGTAAAACCAATAATCGATTTAGATCATATGATAAATGGAGGAAGAGAAATTCAATTTGGTATTTGTGAACTACCTTCTACAA
>JAQUVJ010000001.1:36284-44835 GCA_028693395.1 Candidatus Nanoarchaeia archaeon
AAATAATAAAGAAATATAAATAAATATAAATAAAAAATGAAAATATTTATTTAATCTTATAAAGATTCTTATCTTTTAATATCTCTAAAGCAACATTTAACTTATCTTCACTTTCTGCATAAACACTAAAAATAACTTCATCTTGGTTTACTAATTCATTTGGTTGTTTATGTATAAAAATTCCAGCTGCTTTATCAAATGGTGCACCTGTTGCTCTTGCTGCCTTTGTTATTAAATCATTTGAAATTGAAAGAACTTGACCTGTTTTATTTGCAAGAATTACTTCTTTATATTTAGCCATAGCTATTTTATCTGGATCTGCATTTTTCAAACCTTGTAATCTCAAAATATGAATAAATCTATTATATGCTTGACCTGATTCCAATATTTTTCTAGCTTCTTGGGTACCTTTTCCTTTTCCTACTTTACCAGCCATTTCCAATATTTCACCAGCCATTTCTAAAGACTTTTCCTTTAAATCTTTTGGAGCTCTTGAATCATTACTTAAAACATAAAGAATATCCTTTGCTTCTAATGCAGGTCCAATTCCTCTACCTATTGGATTTACTCCTGATGTCAAAACAACTTTAATGTACATATCTAATCTTCTTCCTAATGTTTCAAATAATTTTTTTAATTTTAGTGCCTTTGCTTTTTCTTCAATTTTAGCACCTTTTCCCCATGGAATATCAATTAAAATATGTGTTGCACTAACTGATTTTTTTTTTGCTAAAATACTTGCTAATAATTGACCTGTTGGATCTAAAGACATTGCATGTTCTATTTTTATGATTTTATCATCTGCTGGAGCAAGTTGTGATGCTCCTCCCCAAACAAGACAACCATTTTCTTTTGAAATTATTTCTTTCATTTTTTCAATATCTATATTAACATTACACATAACTTCCATAGTATCAGCAGTTCCTGATGGGCTTGTTATTGATCGAGAAGATGTTTTTGGCATTCTAACACCAGCACATGCAACTATTGGAACTACTATTGGTGTTGTTCTATTTCCTGCAACTCCACCTATACAATGTTTATCTGCAGTTACAAAATTATCATTAAAAATCAATCTTTCTCCTGTTTCAACCATTGCATTTGTTGTTGCAACAACTTCATTCATGGACATTTCATGAATATAATTTGCTGAAACAAAATAAGTTAATTCAGTTTCTGTTAAATTTCCTTGAACAATATCTTTTGTAATTTCATAAATTTCTTCTTTTTCTAATTCTACACCTTTCAATTTCTTTTTAATGTATTCAATTGATTTAGGCTTTGGATAATATGATATTTCAACTTCTCTATCATTAACTAATCTTGATGTTTCATAAAATAATAATATTTCACCACTTTCTATTATATTACCTTTATCAACATCGATAACACAAACTATTTGATCTTTTTTTGTAGTTATTTGAACTCTATCTCCAGATTTCAAATTTAAATCTTTTGCATCTTTATCATGAATCAATGCGATTAATGGACCTCCTGTGGTCATTTTTGATTTTTTTACAATCATTCTCATTTCATACACCAAATTTATATTTTTTATATTCTTATTCTAACATAAAAATAAATTTTTAATAATGTGTTTTAATTTTTACAGATTTTATTTGTAATAAAAACACATATGATTTTAATTAATCTATTAATTATATAAATCTTTTTTTATTTAATATTTGTAATATTAATTTTTATAAATATATCAATATTTAAACTTTTATTATTTCTATTCAATAAATTAAAAGAAATATCATAAATAAATCTATTAATTTATATCATTACAAACATCAATAAAATCAAAAATCTAATATACATTAAAATATACACAAAAATAAAATAAATCAAAATAAATTAAAATTAATTAAACAAAGTATTTAAAATAATTTAAACAAAATATTTAAGATAATTAATAAGAAAATAAAATCATTTTAGATTTGATTGAAGTTCTTCTTGATCTTCCTTTATTTGTTGATATTTTTTCTTTAAACTATTAATTCTAGAAATTAAAATTTCTTTTTTTTCATTTAACTCTTCAACTAATGAAGAAGAATCTTTTTTTATAATTATTGAACCAATTATTTTAAAACCTTCATTTTTTTCATTTAAATCTTTTAATACTAATTCCATTTCCATTAATTCTTTTTCAAAATTTTGAATTTGAAAATTAATATTATTCAAAATACTTTCATTATTTTGCATTGTTTCTATTATTTTATCATCTTCCAAATTCATCGCCTTTTTTTATTAAATTGATAATGTTTGTAATAGCATTTAATCCCGCTCTTATTGAACTATAATCTTGTGCATATAAAACTATTACAATTTTCTTTTTATTGACTTTTTTTAGAACCCAATGAAATCTATTATTAGAAGAAACTTTATCTTCATTTAACAAGATGTTTTTTATAGAATTTGGTTGCAAATCATTAAACTGATTTGCCAAATTAAGAATAATTTTATTTTTCATCTTGCCTTTACTTTTTTAACAACATTTCTAACTTTATATAAAACTCTTCCACCACAAAAAGGACATCTAATATGTCTTCTTAACATTTCTTCGTCTATAACTTTTCCGCAGTTTGGATTTATACATTTATATTCTTGCATTTTTATTTCCTCAAATTACCATCATATGCTTTTGCTGTGTATTTTGTAAAACATTTTGTGCAAAACCAAATACCACTAGCAATTCTTGTAACCTTACCTACATATTTACAATGTGGGCATGTAATTTTAGCATTTTTTGATTTTATAGCTTTTGAGTATAATAATCTTTGTCTTTTTCCATATCTTGGACCAAATGTATTTCCTGCTGATTTAATTTTTTTCTTTGCCATTGATAACCACTTATTATGTATTATAATATCAAATGGGGCTATCCGGATTCGAACCGGAGTCATCTGGTCCCAAACCAGAAAGGATGAACCAAGCTACCCCATAGCCCCATTTTATAATTAAAAATATTTAATTTTTAGCTTTTTTTTCAACTTTAACTTTTTTTTCAGATTTTTCGGATTTTTCGGATTTTTCTTTTTTAAATTTTGAAGTATATTTTTCTTCAACTTTATAACCTAATTTTTCTAATTCACTTAAGATTACATCTGAAGATTCATTTTCTTTTACTTTTAATAAAACTTTTAAAGGTATAATGTGTTTTATACTTACTTGTTTTTTTCTTACTATTCCATCAATTAAAACTTTACCTTCTTTTATTGGTGAAATAACAACTCCTACTTTTCCTGCGTCTCTTCCTGCTACTTTTAGTACTAATCTACCTATTTCAAACATATTACCACCTATTTCTCATCCTTATTATTTGATTCATAATATTCTGAATTTTCAATCAAATATCTCTTTAAACAACTTGGACACATTACTCCTCCAAAGATTCTTTCTGGTCTTTTTTGTGACTTAGGTAAATTTTTCATTTTCACTGGTCTTTCTTGAGCCATTCCTCCTAAAGGTCTACCACAAACACTACAATGTGCTTTGGAAGGTTTTCTCTTCTTAAAATGAATAGCTACTCTAGAACTAAGTTTCGTAAAAACCTTTCTATAAGTTCCTGATTTAAATTTATTATTCATAATTATCACTTATTTTCAACTTAATAATGGTTTTTTAGTAAATATATAAAACTTTCTAAGTAATTTATTCGTAATGTTTAAAGATAATTACTTATAATATTGTTTTTATTTTTATCAATGTATTTATAAAATTATTCAAAACATTATTTAAATAATATAACACTAAAGTAAAATGAAAATTTTAAAAAAAATATTGTTTAATTCTATTAAAATATTAAACGAAAAAAATATAAAATAAAATTAAAAATTAAATTAAAAATATAAAATATAATAAATAAAAATTAAATTAAATTAAAAATAAAACAAATTAAATAGATTAAAAAAATTAAAAAGATTAAATAGATTAAATAGATTAAAAAAAACATTATTCTTTTTTCTTATCGTTTTTATTATAATCATGATAAATATATAAGATAACTAAAAATGAAAGAATAATCATAAACAAACTATTTTCTAATATTATTGATAATATTGAAATAAACATTAATGCCACTACATAAGACTTATATTTTTTAATATCTGATGCAAACAAATAAGCTCCATCATATCCTGGAATTGGTAATAAATTAAAAACTACAAATATCAATATTATTGTATATAACATATAGAAATGTACAAACAAAGAAATAATAGATAATAAAAGTAATATTAAAATTGGTAATATAATTATCTTTGGGTAATCTTTAATTTGTAAAGAATTTCTTGAAGATTCCAAATGAAAAGATCCAAAATAAAAAAATCTTAAAAAACCAGCTGTTGCAATACTTAATATTGATGAAAAAATCAAATACTTAAAATTAAAAATCTTTTTGTATTGATATCCTAAAGCTAAAGCTCTATTTCTTTTCATTTTTTCATAAAAGAAATAAATTAACAAAAATAAAATTGATGATATAAAAAAATCTTTAAATTTAAAATTAAAAATAAAATCTAAAGAATAGATAAAAGCATTAACAAATATGAACCACATGTGAAAATATATTAATTCCACATATTTAAATTTTTTTAATCTTACAAATAAAAAATGGTTTAAAACTATCATTAGTTGGTAAAATCCTAATACAATTTTTTATTTTTTTATTTAATTTATATTTATCTATAAAATTATCATATGAAAAACTATTTTTATAAGAATCATTACAATTTATTATTTCTACTTCTGAATTAAATCTTGTTAAAAAATCATTTATTAAAAATTCATTTTCTTCAATATTCATTGTACAAGTACTATAAACTAAAATTCCACCTTTTTTTAATAAATTAAAAGCGTTGTTTAATAACTTTGATTGAACATATGCAACTTCATTTATATCATCTTCACTTCTTTTAAAAAACCAATCTTCTTCAATTAAATAATTTCCACTACAAGGTGCATCAAGTAAAATTTTATCAAATTCCATTTTATTATCACTAAATATATCATCATTCAAGAAATCTTTTGCATCAATATTTAATACGACCAAATTATCGATATTTAATCTATCAATATTACTTTCTAACTTAGAAATTCTTTCAAAATTTAATTCCAAAGCCACTATTTTAGATTTATTATTTGTCATTTGAGCAATTTGAGTAGTTTTTGAACCCGGTGCTGATGCCATATCCAAAATTAAATCATTTTCTTTTGGTTCTAATAAATAAGGAATTAATTGTGAACCATAATCTTGAATATAAAAATATCCTAATAAATATTCAACCATTGAAACAACATTAAATTCACTTTCTAAAATTTCATAACATAATTCAACATTTGTTTTAACATATTTTATATTTTTTTTATCAAAAATTTTTAACATATTATTTTCTGATATTTTTAATGTATTAATACGAATAAAAAATCTAGAATTTATTAAATCTAAAAATTCTATTGAAAAATTGTTATCAAAATTTTTCATTTGTTCAACAAATTTTAACTTATCCATTTTATTATTAGAAAATTTAATTAGTATAAAAAAACTAGTATATATTTATTTTAAATTATGATTAATAATAAGTATTATATATTAATAAATAATTAAAGAAATATGGATATTAATCTTCAAACTGAAAAAATTAAAAAATCTAAAAACATAGAATTTGAAAATAAAAATTTTAAAAATATAGAATTTGAAAACATAGAATTTCAAAAGTTTAAAGAAAAATGGAAAAATTGTTCTAAATGTAAAGAATTAGTTGAAAATAGAACAAATATTGTATTTGGTGATGGAAATCCAAATCCTAAAATCGTGTTTATAGGAGAAGCTCCTGGAGATAACGAAGATAAAAAAGGAAAAGCTTTTGTTGGAAGATCAGGAAAAGAATTAGACAAACTATTAGAAAAAATAAATTTAACAAGAAATGACGTATATATAATGAATGTTTTAATGTGTCGACCTCCAAAAAACAGAAATCCAAAATCAGAAGAAATAAAAAATTGTCATGAAAGATTTTATGAACAAATAAAAACATTGAATCCAAAAATAATTGTAACTCTTGGAAATTTCTCAACTCAAAAAATATTAGAAACAAAAGAACCAATATCAAAACTTCATGGAAAGATACAAAAAAAAAATGAATTAACAATAATTCCTACATTTCATCCTGCAACGATTTTATACTCAGGAGGAAATAATAGAAAGATAATGGAAGAAGATTTCATGATAATAAAAGATTTTTTAAATAATAATACTAATTATACAAAATAAATAAATAAATAAAAATAAAAAACAAATAAAAAACAAATAATTTAATTAATTAAAACAAAATTATAAAAGAATATAAATAATTATTATTTTATATTTATAGAAAATTAACCAATTATTTATAAAATATTAAAAAGTAAAAAAAATAATATAAAAAATAATATGTAAAACAATGTATAAAAATATGAAATATATGGTGGTAAGATGTTTGGAATAAAAAAGAAAAAAACTGATAATATTAATAATCTTGAAAATGAAACAAATCAATCAATTGATAAAATTGAAAACACAAATAAGACTGCAAATATAAATAAAGAAAAAAATGAAGAAAAAAAAGGTTTATTTTCCTTTCTTAAAAAAAAAGAGAAAGATGAAAACATAAACCAAAAAATTGAAACAGAACTAGATGAAGAAATTGAAGAATTTAAAGAAGAAAAAGATAATGAAGTTTCACTTGAAAAAGAATACTATCTAAAAGATCAAGAAAACTTAACAAAAATAGAAGAAAAAATAAATGAAATTAGTAAAATAGATGAAAAAATTAATTTATTAAAAACACAAGAAGATGAAAAAATTAAATTACAAAATAAAAAAATAGAATCACAAATTAATGAAATTGACGAAATTAATAAAAATGTTGAAAATCTAAAAGAATCATTGAATAAAAAAACAACAGAAAATGAAAATATTGAAATCGATGAATTAAAAAAAAGTAAAAAAGGATTTTTTTCAAATATTTTCAATAGTTTTTCTCAAAATGTAAATGAAGAAAATTTTGATGATTTATTTTTTGACATAGAAATTCAATTACTTGAAAAAAATGTCGCAATAGATGTTATAGAAGAAATAAAAAATAGAATTTTAGAACAATTAAATGATATAAAAAAAGGAGATTTCAAAAAACAATTAAAAAATTTAATAAAAGAAATTTTATATGAAATTATTCAAGATCCTATTGATTTAATAAAAGAAACGAAATCAAAAGAAAAACCACAAAAAATATTATTCTTAGGAGTAAATGGAGTTGGAAAAACTACAACACTTGCAAAATTAATTTATAAATTAAAAGAAGAAAAACAAAAATGTGTAATATCAGCATCAGATACTTTTAGAGCAGCAGCTATTGATCAATTAGAAACTCTTGCTAATAGATTAGAAACAAAAATAATCAAACATGATTATGGAGCAGATCCTGCAAGTGTTGCTTATGATGCAATTGAACATGCAAAAAAGAACAACGTAGATTATGTATTAATCGATAGTGCAGGAAGACTTCATAATAATAAAAATTTAATGAGAGAACTTGAAAAAATATATAGAATTAATAATATCGATCATGTAATATTTGTCGGAGATTGTGTTTCAGGAAATGACTTAATCGAGCAAGCACAAGAATTTTCAAAATCAGTTCCAATTGATTCAATTATCTTAACAAAAACTGATAGTGATAAAGCACTTGGATCTATAATTTCTGTATCTTATGCTATTAAAAAACCTATCATTTATTTAGGTGTTGGACAAGAATTAAAAGATTTGAGTTTTTTTAATAAAGAAGAATTTATAGAAAATTTATTTGAATAAGATATAAAAATGAAAAAAAAATTAGGATTAGTACTTGCCGCTGGAGGTGCAAAAGGATATATTCACATTGGAGTATTAAAAAGATTAGAAGAAGAAAAAATATATCCAGATTTCATCTCAGGTTCAAGTATTGGAGCATTAATTGGTGCAATGTATGCACTTGGATATAGCGTTAAAGAAATTGAAAAAATTGCTTTAAAATACGATAAAAAATATTTATTAGAATATAGAATTCCTTCTATTTCTTTATTAAATCCAACAAAAATATACAAACTTCTTGAAGATATTTTTAAAGATAAAACTTTTGATGATACTAAGATAAAATTATACATCGCAACAACTAATTTAACAACACAGATGCCCGAATACATTTCAAATGGATCAATATTAGAAGCTGTAAAAAAATCTATAGCAATTCCTGGAGCATTTCCACCAATCAAAGAAAAGAAAAATCTATTTATTGATGGAGGAATCTTAGCTCCAATTCCTATAGAGCCTTTAAAAAATAAATCTAATGTTATATTAGCTGTAAAATTTTATTACGATATTCTTTCTCCATTTAAAAAAATTCCAGAAATCATTGATTTACTTTTAAAAACTCTATCAGCAACAGGAAATAATATAACTGATAAAATAATTGAAACACAAAAACCAGACATTTTATTAGATTGTATTGAATCAAAAAAAATATCAACT
>JAQUVJ010000001.1:44935-111010 GCA_028693395.1 Candidatus Nanoarchaeia archaeon
TCATCTATAACAAATAATTAAATAAAAATACTAAGAAAATAATTAAAAGTTGAATAACCTAAAAAAGAAAAAACGAATGCTAAAAAAATTGCAGGAAAATATGCAATTCCAGTTTTAATAGTAAATATGTTTTCTATCTTTTCTTCCTTTACTAATTTTTTTAATTTTTTTATTGAAGATAGTGAAATTCCATTTTCTTTTTTAGGATCGTATAATTTTTCATTTTCAAAAACAATTGAACCAACAACCCAATCTCCTTCAGTTAAATCATTTACTTTTACTTCTTTTTTAAACAAATATTCTTCAGAAATTTTTGCTACATAAATCAAAGAAAGAAGAATTGATATCAATATAACAAGTAAAGACAAATATCTTAAATAAAAATTTTCAGATAAAAATAAAAACATTAATGCAATAAAATTTAATAAAATTATTAAATAAATAATCTTTATTTTTTCATATAACTTTTCTCTTATCTGTTTAAAACTTTTAAAAATATAATAAAATAAACAAATTAAACTATATATTCCTCCAAAAAATATAAGATTAAATAAAAAATCATAATATTTAACATTTAATAATGTTAAAGCTATTGACAAACCAAACATTAATTTTGCATCTCCTCCTCCCCATTGATTAAAAAAATACATAATTAAAGAAAAACCTATCAATACTCCTATGTTTAAAACAATACTTAAGAAATTATTCTTAATAAAGTCATTAAATAAAAAATTTATGAAAAAAACTATACACATTAAAATTAAATATGAAAAATTTAAAAAATCGTAAACCTCATGTTTTTTTAAATCTTCAATAGAACCTATTATTAAATAAAATAAACTAATAAAAACTACTTCAATCATAACTAATCATTCTCATATTGTTTAATTTTTCTGCTAATTTATCAGGTATTTCCATTGCTTCACCTTTTACAAAAGGTCCAAAAGTTTCTGATTCAAATTTAAAAGCAGGAACATCCCTAACAAACTTTACTCTTATTGCTTTATGAGATTTTGGTTTTTTAAATAAATCAACATCATTATCACTATCTTTTTGATTTTCAAGTATTACTTTTTTATATTTCTTTAAAAGTCTTATTTGTTTATCAAAAAAATCTTTTTCTAAATCAGATAAAACATCATAATTAACATCTTCGCCTGAATTATAACTATACAAAGCCATGTTTATAATTTTTTTTTCTCTTATATGATAAATGTTTTCAATAACTCTTTTTGTTTGTTCCAATTCTAATTTTCTATATGTATTATCAGAATTTTTATTTTGTTTTTCTTTTAAATCCAAATAATTTCTAAACATTTCATAAATATTCTTTGGTAAATTAATTAATTCCTTATTTTCTTTTTCCTCAAAATAAATATCATGAATCTTGGAAAGAGTTATTATTTCATCCGACATATTTTTCACTTAAAAATGTTCATCTTTTAATATTAATGTTTTTTCGTAATTTTCTTTTAATTCTTTTGCATTATTAATACTTCCTAATAATTCTCCATAATTTATTGGAATAGCATATTCTGGTTTTATTTCATTGCATAAATTTGCTGCTTCATTTGCATCCATAACAAATTGACCACAAACAGGAAGAAATAAAAAATCTGTCTGAATATCTTTCATTTCATCTATAAAATCCGAATCTCCTGTATAATAAAATTTTATTCCATCAATATTTATTAAATATCCAATCCAACCTCTATGTTTTTGATGAAATTTTTTTGAATTATTATACGCTGGAATTGCTTTTATTCTCATTAAATTTCCATTGTATCTTATTTCTTTTGTTTCATTTACATTCATAAAGATTACATTTTCCATATCTTTTACTTTTTCTTTCATACTATATGGTAAAATAAAAGTAGTTGATTCAACTTGTATTTTTTTTATGTCTTCTAAACTAAAATGATCAAAATGTTCATGAGTAATAAAAATAAAATCAACATCATGAAAATCAGTTTTCAATCTATAAGGATCTATTGCTAATTTTATATTCTCAAATTCAATCATGATAGTTGCATGACCCATTTTTTTTATTTGAAATTCTTTTTCTTTATATTGAAATTTCATTCTACTCCTCCATTAAAGATTCAATATCATCTAAAATTTCATCTTCTTCTAAAACTTCATCGAATTCATCTTCACTTTCTAAGGATATTTTTTCTACTTCTTTTTTATCTTTTTCATTATTCTTAGTTGTTTTCTTTTGTGTATCTTTTTCTGATTTATCAGATTTATCTAATTTTTCTAATTTATTTTTTTTATCTTTTTTATTATCAACATCACTATCATCACTTTCTTTTACTTCATTTGATCTTGAAACAAATTCTTTTTCTTCAGATGCAGATATATCAAAAGTAAAATCTCTTGCATTTAATTCTATTCTATCAAAAGATTGATTATAATTAACTTTAGCTTTTACTTTTATCATTTTTGCAATTAACTCTCTTCTTTTTTCTGAAAATTCAATAGGATTTTCTTTATATTGTAAAGGATTTTCAATCATTTTTTCAACTAAATCATTAAAAAAAGTACATCTAATATTAGCCGTTCCATCATCAACTACAAAAGAAAATATGAATAAATTATTTGGTTCAACTTTTCCATGTTCTTGACATTCTTGATTTTCAATTTTTTTATTACATTTAGGACATCTTTCATAAATTTTTATATCATAAACTTGAACTATTGGTCCTAATATTTCTACAAAATTATCATCCACTGAGATTTCACTAATTTTTCTTTTTTCATACTCTACTGATTTTACATGAACTCCTTTTGGATTAACTAAAACTTCAGTATATCTTGAAACTTGTAATTCCACCCTGTCTTGATTCATTCTTGAGTATGCTGATTTTATATGAATAACATCTCCTGGTTTTATCTTTTCCAAAATTTCTGTTTTTTCATTCCAGAAAACAACTCTAATCATTCCAGTTTCATCTCCTATCAAAATATTACCAACTTTTCCTGTAGCAAATTCTCTTATTGGATAAACTGAAATAACATTACCATAACATTCAACATTTCTCATAGAATCTTCAATATTTTTTATTTTTAAAACATCAGGTATTCTTTCTATTAAATCAACACCTAATTCGTTTGCAATTATATGCAATAAACCATTTTGAGAAACTTTAACAGGGAATTTCTTTTTTTTAGATTCAATCATTTCATTAATTTCTTCTTCACTTTTTTTAGATTTTTCAACAATCAACCTTAACAATTCTTCATAATTATCTGACATTAATCCCACCTAATAATAAAAACGAACAATTATATATAATCTTTTTTAATATTAAATTACTATATTTTTCTTTTTTTATTATATATTTTTTAGGTCTACTAATATATTAATTTAACTTTAATATGTTTATAACATTTCTATTTTTGGAAAAAATATTCATTTAGAATTTCTTTTATGATATCTAAAGTAATAATAATTGTAATATAATAATAATGATAATAATAATAATAATAATTAATAAGAAAAATTAAAAAAGGAAAAAGAGAAAAGGAAAATTAAAAAAAAATTAAAAAAAATAAAAGATAATAAAAAAAAAGAAATAAAAAAAGAAATAAAAAAGAAAAAAAACATTAAAAATTAAAAGAAAAAAAAAGAAAAAAAGAAAAAAATTAACAAGAACCAGCAGCACTTGCTCCTGTATCACTCAATTGAGAACCACATTGAGATGGTCTACTTTCTGCATCAAAATAACTACATAAAGTATTCTTGTAATATTCTCCTGTTCTTCCACCACCTGCTAATACTCCATCAACAAAAACTGTTGGAGAACCTGAGACTCCCATAAAGTTTCCTACCAATATTTGATCATCTAACATTGATTGAACTCTTTCATTGTCATTAAAACATGATTTAACTTTATTTATGTCAATACCATTATCTAATGCAATAGATTCCCATTTTGAATTTATATTAGTATAACTTAAAGTTTGTTCATAATATTGATCTCTAATTTGTCCAATATATGATAAAAATTTATCTTCTTGATCTTCAAATATACATAATTGTCTAATATTTTCTTCTAATTCTTCTACACCATGTAAAGAACAATAATATTTATCTCCTATTAATTTACAATTTCCTAAATTTGAAGTTGCAGAATTCATAACAAACCATGGCTTATAATCAACTGTATCTCCTAAAAGTTCTAATGCTTCTAAGATTCCATCTTCTGCTTGTATTCCGTATGGACAAAAACTCATTACAAAAAAATCTATTTTTGGTTTATCAGATGTTCCTAATAATTCTAAAGCTTGTTGTCTTTTTTCTTCATATTCTGATTCAATTTCTTCTCTTACTAATGGATCTAATTCATATAACATTTCTTGTCCATTTCCACTTAAAATTAAATCACTTAATTGATATTTATTTTCCGATTTTAATTCAAAATATTCTTCATATCCATCAATTCCTTTAAATGCTAAATTATCTGCTTTTGCTTCTAATAAAACAGCAGGTACTCTTTCTAAATTATATTCTTGAATTAATTTTTGAGCTTCTTTTGAGTTATATTCATAAACAATATTATTTACTTTCAAATCTGTTATTTGAATAAACAATTGTTCATGAGTAGCTTTAACCATATCTAAATAATCACTACTACAATATGTACAATCAATTGGTGGTTTTATGTAATAAAAAGTAATTTCATCTTTAAATTCTATTGGTTGATTTTTTTGATAATCAACACTACCTCTAGTTGAAAAAGCATAAATTGTTAATATTGATAAAATTAATATAATTGATAATAATATAAATGTAGAATTTTCTTTTATAAATAATAATGTTTTTTTTACAAAACTTTCTTTAACTTCAACTTTTTTAACTTTTTCTTTTGAAACATTTTCTTTTTTTACTTCTGCAACATTTTCACTTGCAGTCTTTGTATGAACTCTTTCTATTTTTCTATGGTCATGACCATTTTTTGTTATTTTCTTATTTATCGGTTTCTTTTCTACCATGAAATCACCATAAACATATTTTATATTCTTATAAAATGTTTATATTTTTTAAAAATTATAATAAATTATATTGTTTTATTTATAATATTTGTGATTTTTATTAAATTTTATTATTATTTAAATTTTAATATTTATGTTTTAATATTTTTTTATTTTTGCTTTTAATATATTTTTTATTATAATAACACTATTATTTATGAAAAAACATATGAAAATAAAAAAACAAAATATATTAAATAATAATAATAATAATAATAATAATAATAAAATATAATATAATATAAATTATCAAAAATTAATATAAAAATATCATTTACACTTTTTAAAATATTAAAAAGATTAAGAATTATTTTTCTTTAATGGTTCTATATGTTTACATTTTGGATATCCACTACATCCATAAAATGCACCATAAATTCCCTTTCTTAAAATCAATTCTTTTCCACATTTTGGACAAATCTTTTTTTCTTTTTCTATGTTATCTAAATCTACACCTTGATTTTTTCCAGAACAATCTTTGTTAATACAAACTTCATTTTTATTTTTTCCATTTGTAATTTTAACAATAGGATATCCACATTTTTCACATGCTTTTACATATTTGAAAACTTTTGCTTTTGGAAGTGAAACTTTTAATCCACAAGAATTACATGCTACAAAAAATCCATAAGGGCCTTTTTTTAATTCAAATGGTGCTTTACATTTTGGACATTCTCCAAAATTATTTTTTTGTTCAACGTGTTTTCTATTTGCAGATTCTAGTGATTTTCCTATTTCTTCTTCTTTTTCTTTAAATGATTTAAACATTTTATCTAAAACAATTTTTGCTTCATCAATAACATCTTGACTTGTTTTTTTATCTTTTCTAATATCTTCCATTTCTTCTTCAAAATGTCGTGTTAAATCTTCTTTTACTATCTCTTCACAATAAATTTCCATTGTTTCAGTTAATTTTATTCCTAATTTTGTTGCAGTTAAACTTTTTCCTTCAACATACTCTCTTTTAAATAATGTTTCAATAATATCTGCTCTTGTTGCTTTTGTTCCTAAATTTCTTTTTTCTAATTCTTTTAATAAGGATGCACTTGTATATCTTGATGGCGGTTGAGTTTCTTTTATATAACCAAATAAATTTTCTATATTTAATATTTCATTTTCTTTAACTTCATACAAAGTCATATCTGTAAAACTTATTGGATAAACTTCTAACCATTTTTTTTCTTTAATTCTTGAAGCATTTGCTTGAAAACTAACATCATTTACTATACCAATAATTGCTTGAGATTCTCTTGTCGCAGCTTCATAAAAACAAGCTAAAAATCTTTTTACGACTAAATCAAATAAATTTTGTTCTTCTTTTGATAAACTGTTTGGAATATTTCCTGTTGGATAAATAGCAGGGTGTGCTTCATCATCCTTTGGTCCTTCATTTGGATTTATTCTATTATTTTCTAATAAATAATTTGCAAATTTTTTATAATTTTGAAGTTCTGATATCTTTTGAATTATATTTTTTAAACCTAATGTTTTAGGTAATTTTTGAGAAGATGTTCTTGGATATGATATAAAACCTCCTAAATATAATTTTTCTGCTATATCTAATGTTTTTTTTGGATCATATCTAAACAATCTATGAGATTCTGTTTGGAAATCAGTTAAATTAAAAGGAAAAGGTGGATTTACTTTTGAATCTTTTTTGTTGACTTCAGAAACTTTTATTGTTTTTTTATCTTTTACTTTATCTAAAATTTCTTGACTTTGTTTTTCATCTAATTTATCCTTATATTTGAAAACGATTAAATTAGATTTTGATGTTTCAACAAAATCTTCTTCTGTGGATTCTGAATCATTTTTTTTCTTTTTTGTTTTCTTTTTTTCTTTATCTCTTTTATCAACTATTTGAAAATTATAATTTGTTTGATCTTTTGTTGCCTCTATTTCAACTTCATAATATGTTTCTGGCTTAAAATCTAATATTTCTTTTTCTCTATCTACAATTATTTTTAGAGATGGTCCTTGAACTCTTCCCATTGATAAAAGTTTGAAAGAATTTGTTGCATTTTTCATTGCTAATGTTAGAGCTCTTGAAAAATTAATACCATAATACCAATCTAAAACGTGCCTTGTCATTCCTGCATAAGCTTGTCCATAATCAATTGTTTTTAATTTATTTTCATATGCTTTTACAACATCAGGTTTTGTTAATGTCGAGAATTTCATTCTTTGAGCAATATCAGTATTAAAAATATGTTTTAAAATGTTGTAACCAATAACTTCCCCTTCAACATCATAATCTGTTGCAATTGTAAATTCATCTACTTCTTTTTTTAAAGATTGAAATAATTTCAAATAAGGTTTTGCATAATCTGCTCCCTTATTTACTTCACATGTTGGAGCCCATTCTACATCATATAAAGGATATTCAAAAGAATTTTTATTTTTTGATGTTAATGTAAATAAATGTCCAACACCAGATGCAACAATTATTTCTTTATTATCTCTTTTTATTTTATAATAAGGAGCTTTTCCATTTGATAACTTCGTTGAACCTTGTGTTGCAAGTGCTAATGCTATTTTATTTGCTTGAGAAGGTTTTTCACATATAATTAATTCTACCATTAAAGTTTTAGAGGAACGAATTATTATTTAAATTTAATCAAAGTAAAGTTATAATAAATTAAGATTTGTTACACTTATTTATACGATATTTTTATTTATATGAAAATCTAAAAATCATATATAAATTAACAAAATAAAAATATAATAATAACAAAATAAGAAGGTAACAAACTATAAAATAACAAGCTATAAAATAATAAGAAATAAAATAACAAGATAAAAAAAAGATAATAAAATTATAATAATAAAATAATAAAATAATAAAAATAAAAAAAATTAATTAGAAATCCATACACCATGAATATTGCATAAAATTCTAGCAGAAACACCAGTTGTTTGTGTTAATTCGAATTCTGCAACAGGTTCATCACCAGGATACAATCTTTTTCCGGCAACAACATCTCCATCTTTTAATAATTGAATTAAAGATATATAATGATTTTCTTCCATTGGATGACTAACACTTCCAACTTTTACTTTCACAGTATTTCCATCTATTTCAATAACTGGAACATGTTTTTCTTTACCTTCCTTTTCTTGTGTTTTTTCTTCCATTAATAACATTTCTTGACCGCAACAAACTAAATCTCCACCGCCAACAACAAGTAAACTAATAGTATTTCCGCATACTTCACATTTATAGATATTTCCTTCTTTCATTTTTACACCTCTTAAATTAGATATTAACTAATTATTCAAATCAATTTATAAAGATTTCTCATTATGTTGATTTATAATTATTAGAAATATTATATGGTATATTAAAGATTTATTAATTATTATCTTTATTTTTTATTATCTTTTGTGTGTGTTTTGTTTTTTTTGTTCTTTTCTTTTTTTTTCTTTTTTGTTCTTTTTTTTGTTTTTTCTTTTTTGTTCTTTTTTTTGTTTTTTTTGTGTTTTTATTATTTTATTTTTATTATTTTTTTTCTTTGTTTAAATTTTATTTAAATTTAAACTTAAAATATTTTACTAAAATTATTTATAATTTATATTAAATTAATCTAAAGAATAGTTAAAAAATAATTAATGATAATAATATAAATATAACAATAAATATAATAAATATTTATATAATTAACTAATTTAATAAATGATAATATTGTTTACAATAATAAAATAATTATAATGAAAAGAACAAAAAATAAAAAAATAAAAAATAAAGAAATAATTAAAAAATAATTAAAAAAACGGAAATAAAAATGGAGAAATCAATAAAAAATAAATTCAGAATTTCACATAACATCTCAAATAAAAAAATTAAATTGATTAATAATAAAAAAGGAGATTTTAATTTTTTTTTATTTCTAACTGCAGTTGTAATGTTAGTTTTAGCTATTGGATATTCTTCAATATCAAATAGCAAAGCAAAAGATAATGTTAATTTTTTTGAAAGTTTACAAAAAGAAATAACATCACTTGCATCAAATATAAAAAAAAATCATGTTTTAAATCATTTCTTATATAGAGAATTAGCAAACAAAGTTGAATCTCAAGCAAAAGATAATTTTAATAATATGATTGAAAATTGTGATGAGAAAATATTTGAAATATGTTTGATTGATTCATTAGATTTTGAATTATATACCTCAGAAATGAATGAATATAAAAAATCAATTTTGTTTACAGGAGATAATAATAATAGATTTGTACAAGAAAATTTATTATATGTTGAAAATGAAAATGGAGTTTTTATTATACCTCAAGAAAATTAAATTATTGTTTCAATCTTTCTATGATGAAAATATACAATTATTAACTAAAAATACAACCTAAATGTATATAAAAAATAACAATAGAAATAATTGAAATTTTAATTAAAAATAAATTAAAAATAAAATTCTAAATCAAAAAATAAAAAGAAAAAAAGTAAAATAAATAAAAGTAAAAATAAAAAAAAGTAAAATAAATAAATAAATAAAATTAAGAATCATATTTTTCTATATAATATTTTTTTAAATATATTTTTATTAATCAAAATAAATATATATTATATGTCTGAAATAAGTATACAATATGGATAGAAAATATATTGTAATTACCGGAGGAGTAATCTCTGGATTAGGTAAAGGAATCGCTGCTGCTTCTATTGGAAGACTTCTTTCTCAAAAATATAATATTGTTCCTATAAAATGTGATGGTTATCTTAATGTTGATCCTGGAACTATGAATCCTGTTGAACATGGTGAAGTGTTTGTTCTTGATGATGGAACTGAAGTTGATATGGATTTTGGACATTATGAAAGATTCTTAAATACAACATGTAAAGGTAATCAAAATCTAACAATGGGAAAAGTCTTTGAAGAAATCAGAAAAAAAGAAAGAAAAGGAGATTTTCTTGGTAAAACAGTTCAATTTGTTCCTCATGTTTCTGAATTTATATTAAATTGGTGGGAAAATGTATCAGATCAAAATAAATCTGATATTACTTTAATTGAAATTGGAGGTACTATTGGAGATATTGAAAATGAATTATATGTCGAGGCAGCAAGACTTTTACAAATAAAACATGGAAGACAAAATGTTATGTTTGCACATTTAACTTATGTACCAATTCCTAGTGGAGTTGATGAACAAAAATCAAAACCTACTCAACAATCACTTTCACTATTAAGACAAAGAGGAATTAATCCTGATATTGTAATGTGTAGATGTAAAGAATTTCTAACAGATAATATAAAAAATAAAATTGCTTCTTTTTGTAATCTTGATATAAACAATATTATAACTGCAATTGATGTAGATACTGTTTATAAGATTCCTACAAAATTTAACGAACAAGGAGTTTTAAAAATAATTCAAGAAAGACTAAATATTGAAAAATTTGATTATATAGATAATTGGAATGATTTATTTGTTAAACATGAAAAAAAAATAACAATTGCAATTTGTGGTAAATATACAAACTTAGAAGATTCTTATGCATCTGTTGTTGAAGCTTTATGGCATAGTAGTTTAAGACAAAATGTAGATGTTGAAATAAAGTTCTTTGATACACAAAAATTTGAATCCAATAAAAAAGAAGAAGAATTTGAAAAATTAAAAAAATGTGATGGAATAATAATTCCAGGTGGTTTTGGTTCTAGAGGAGTTGAAGGAAAAATTGAAATTATAAAATATGCAAGAGAAAATAACATCCCTTTTCTAGGAATTTGTTATGGACTTCAACTTGCGGTTGTTGAATTTGCAAGAAACATATGTAATTTAACTGATGCAAATACTACTGAAATAAATCCTGAAACAAAAAACCCAATTATAACAATTTTAGAAGATAAAAAAAATGAAAAAAACATAGGAGGAACATTAAGAAAAGGTTCTTATAAGGCGATAATAAAAGAAAACACAAAAATATTTGAATTATACAATTCTAATGTTGCATATGAAAGACACAGACATAGATATGAAGTAAATCCATTATTTCATGAAACATTAGAAGAAAATGGTTTGAGTCTTTGTGCAATGAGTCCTGAAGGAAAACTTGTTGAGTTTATAGAAAACAAAAATAATGATTATTTTGTTGCAACTCAAGCACATCCTGAATTAAAAAGTTCATTTGATAAACCTGCACCACTTTTTTGGGGGTTAATTGATGCATGTATAAAAAGAAAATGATTTTTTATTATTTATTATTTTTTTATTAATTCTTTTGTTTATTTTGTTTATTTTTTGTTTATTTTTTTATCTTTTTATTTTTTAATTATTCTTTGTTTAATTGTATATTTTATTTTCAAATCTATAAAAAAATAAAATAAGTTTAAATATTATATAAATAATAAAGAAATGATTTAAATGCCAATAATAGAAGTAAAAAACATTCGAAAAGAATTTAAAATTCCTAAAAAAAAAGAAAATTTATCGAAATTTAAACAAAAATTAGGAATATTTTATAGAGAATGGGAAAAAAAGATTGCTGTAGATGATATTTCTTTTGAAATAGAACAAGGAGAATTTGTTGGATATATTGGTGCAAATGGTGCAGGGAAAAGTACAACAATAAAAATGCTTACAGGAATATTAACACCAAATAGTGGAACAATAAAAATAATGAATTACGAACCTTCAAAAGACAGAATAAAATATACTCAAAATATTGGTGTTGTTTTTGGTCAAAGAAAAAATTTAATCTATGATATTCCTATAAAAGATTCTTATGGGATTTTTAGAACTATTTACGATATTCCTAAAGATGTATTTAAAGAAAGACTTAACAATTTAGTAAAAACAATGGAAATAGAAAACATAATGGAAGTTCCTTATAGAAAATTAAGTCTAGGTGAACAAATGAGAGCAGAAATTGTTTCCTGTTTTTTACACAATCCAAAAATTGTATTTTTAGATGAACCAACTATTGGATTAGATGTATATGCTAAACACAAAATAAGAGAATTTCTAAAAAAAATAAATAAAGAAGACAATGTAACAATTATTTTAACAACTCATGATACACTTGATATAGAAGAACTTGCAAAAAGAATAATATTAATTGATGAAGGAAAAAAAATGTTTGATGGAACATTAAATGAATTTAAAAAAATAAATTCTAGTAAAAAGAAAATTGAAGTTTTTTGTAAAGAAAAACCAATTGATTTTTTAAATAAAAATTCTTTTATTTCAGCATGGGATGATAATGAATTAAAATTAACAATTAACATAGAAAAAACAAATAATTTTAAAGATATAATAATAAAAATTATAGAAGAAATAGATTTCATTGATATCAAAATAGAAGATGAATCTTTAGAAGAAATGATAAAAAGAATTTACAAAAAAGAATAATTAATTAAAGTAGACAATTCTTTTTAAATCTCATAAAAAAATAATGTTAAATATAATAAATAAAAAAACTAAGTGTAAAACAAATGAATTTTAAAAAATATAACGGATACTTTTTTTCAGGGATTAAAAAATCATTAGAATTTAAATCAGAATTTTATTCAATAATATTATTTAATGCAATTAAATTTTTTATAATTTATCTTGTGTGGAAAATGATATTTCCTTTTTTAAATGACCCTTTATTAAATTTCAATGAAATAATTATTTATTATTTACTGTTTATAGTAAAAGATTCAATCCCTATTTATAATATCTCAAATGGAATAATTGATGAAATAAAAAGTGGAGATATTTCCGTATCACTCTCAAAACCAATAAGTTTTATAAAAAAAACAACTTTTAGTAATTTTGGTTTGTGTTTTTTTAACATAATTTTTTCATATTTAGTTTTCATTATAATTTCTATTATTTTTAAATTTAATTTGAATTATTTTTATTTAATTATTTATATTATTCCATTTTTTGTTTTTGATTTCATATTGAATATTATTTATGGATTACTTGCTTTTTGGTTTGTAGAACCTTGGGGAATTAGAAATTTTATAAGAGGAATATTCTCAATTTTTGATGGATCCTTACTTCCGCTTTTCTTATATCCTGAATTTTTTCAAAATATATCAAAATTAACACCTTTTTATCATGGTTTTTATAGTTTATCACTTGCAACAATTGGGAAATTAAATACAAAAGAAGTATTTTTTTCAATTTCAATTCTAATGATATGGTCATTAATTCTTTATTGTATTTTAAAAATTATGTATAAATTTGGAATAAAAAAAATAGAGGGATTTGGAGGATGATAAAAAAATATTTAAATTTCTTTTGGGAAAATTTAAAAATTTCCTTTAAATCATTAGTAGAATACAAAGCATCATTTTTTGCTGGATTATTTACAGAAATTTCTTTTTTGATATCAAAATTAATTATAATAATAATTATCCAAAATATTGGATTTTTACCAGATTGGGAAATAAAAGATTTTCTTTTATATATTGTTTTAATAACTTACTTTGATACTCTATCTGGACTTTTTTTATGGAAAGATGATTTAAAAACAATTCTTTTAGAAGGTGAATTTTCATCATATTATTTAAGACCTATAAATGCTTTTATTAATTATTCTTTAAGATTAAATAAATATTCTTTAGGGTTTTTATCATTAGATTTAACTCTTTTAATTTTTTTATTTATATATTATAAAATAAATTTATTAAACATAATCATTATGTCTTTTTTTTCACTCTTCTTTTTATTTTTTATCATTTTATTTTATTTATTTATAGTTTCATTAGTTTTAATTTCTTTTGGTTTTGAAAAAATAATTAATTTAACTAGATCTATTGATATAACCACTTATTCTTATCCTCCAATAATTTTTAAAAATACTTCATTAAAATATATGTATATATTTACTATTAGTTTTTGGGTCTCATTTTATTCAATAGAAATATTAAAAGGAAATTTTAGTGTACTAAATCCATTTGTATTTTTATTTCTTATTTTTGGAATAATTTTATTTTATTTTTTAAATATAATTATTTGGAAACATGCTATTAAAAAAAATGAAGGATACATTTAAAAAAAATCTTTATAAAATGTTAATACAAAGAAAATAAAAACAAATAAAAAATGAAAAACAAAAAATGAAAAAAAATAACAATAAAAATATAAAAACATAATAATAATAATAATAATAATAATAAAATAATAATAATAATAATAATAACAATATAATAATAATAATAATAATAACAATAATATAATAATATAATAATAAATAGAATATATGAAAAACAAATAATAATTTTATCAATAATCAAAAAAACAATTTTAATTATATATCTTATTATATAAAAATAAAACAAAATTTAAATATGAATAAATCAAATAAAAAAACAAGTGTGATATTATGACAGAAAAAGAAAAGAAAATTTCTAATGATAAAGATAAAAAAACTAAAGTTGAAAATATAAAAAATGAAAAAAATAATGTTGAAAAAAAAAACAAATCAACTAATATCAAAAAAAAAGATATAAAAATAACAACTAATGATAATAAAAATAACAAAAGTAAAAATATTAAAAATAAAAAAACTGAAAACAAAAAAACTGAAATTAAAAATACTAAAAATACTAAAATTAAAGATGATAAAAAAAATAAAAATGAAGATCCACAAAATTTACTTAATGAAAAATTAGAATCATTTTCAAAAAAAATTCAAAATAAATTAAAAGAACAAATCTTAGGAATTGCTGTCATTCCTCCTTTTGATCAAATGCCTGATGATTTAAAAGAATATATTCTTTCAAAATCTCAAACTCCTAATTTTGAAAAAAAAGAAGAAGTTTTAAAATTCATGGAAAATAAAATTCAAGTTTTAATTACAATAGATGATTCAATCACTGAATTAAAAAATAAAAAAGATAAGATAATAAATAATGAAGAAGCATTAAACTTTATTATATCATTAAAAGAAAATAAAGATTTTGAAAACATAAATCCTATATTTACAACAAAATTAGAATGGTTAAATAATTCTTATATCGGAGATTCATTTATTACAAGATTAATATCATTTTCAAATTTTATTTATGAAAAAGGATTTTTCTATTCTGGTATAAAAATCGGTGAAGTCCATAAAACAATGGTTTTAAAAAAATTTGAAAAATATATTGTTTCATACGTAATCATGGGATCTTTTATGCAAGGAACTGCTACTGAAAAAAGTGATTTTGATGTTATGATTATTGTAGATGATACCGATGTTCAAAAAATGACTCGATATGAATTAAAAGATAAATTACTTAACATGATTTATTCAATTGCATTTCAAGCAGGAGAACTTACAGGAATTAAAAACAAATTACATCCTCAAGTTTACATATTAACAGATTTCTGGGACTCAATAAAAAATGCAAACCCTGTAATCTTTTCAATGTTAAGAGATGGAATTGCAATTTATGATAGAGGACTTTTTTTGCCATGGAAACAATTATTAAAAATGGGAAAAATAAAACCAACAAGAGAATCAATAAATATGTTTAAATCACATTCTCATGATTTAATAAATAGAGTTGAAACAAAACTTAGAGATTATGTTTTTGAAGACATATATTATGCAATCTTAAATCCAATGCAAGCAGCACTTATGAGTTATGGTATAAATCCAACAACTCCAAGAGAAACAATTTCATTTGCTAGAGAATTTCTTTTTAACAAAGAAAAAATATTAAATGAAGAAACTCTTAATTTTTTAGATGAAATCAATAAACTACATAAAAAAATTGAATATAAAGAAGTTTCAAAAATTAGTATTGATGAATTAAAAAAAATTATTGAAAGTTCTGAAAAATACTTAAAAGAAATGGATAAAGTATTCAAAACATTAGATAAAAATAAATTAAAAGAAGATTATTATTCCTTATTTGATAAATTAAATGAAACATTAAAAGAAGCTTTAGAATTTAGATCCATTTCAACAAAAGATTTGAAAAAAGACTTTGAAGAATCTTATATAAAAGATGGAAGTATAAAAGTTTCACAAAAAAATACTTTAGATAAAATATATAATCTTGAAACAAAAGCAAAAAATAATACTTTAACTGATGTTGAATTAGAATTCGTAAAACAATCATCATCAACTATAATTAAAGAAATTACAAGTGCAATAGGAAATGAAAAAATAAAAATATATAACAAAAAATTAAGAACAGCATCAACAAGTAATGGACAAATTAATTTTTGTCAAATAAAAAATTACATTTATATAAAAGAAAAAGATAATATTTTAAAGATATCTTTAACAAAAGATAATAAATTATCAAAAGAAACAATCATAAAAATAAATGAATTTGAAAAAACTATTAAAGAAAATGAAACAAAACCAATAAAATTCGAAGTTTTAGTAGAAATTTCAAATAAATTTAAAAACTTCGAACTATTATAAATCATATAAAATTATTATAAGATAAAAATGGTAGCAAAAACAATTCCGGAATCAAGAAATGCAGGAGCAGTTCTTGTAATATTTATTTTAGGATTAGTATTGATAATGTATATTTTATCAATTTCTCCTGAAGAAAGAGAAAATCTTTTAGAACAAGATAGTATTAATTCTTATGATTTTAAAAAAGTAACTATGGGATACATATATCCTGATGATAGGACATACAAACATGAAATAGCACCTGTAAATATAATAGTAAATAAAAATGATGAACAAATTTTTTCATATAAAAACCTAGAAATAAAACAAAGTATTTTTTATAAACAAGAATTTAATTTAAATACAACTTTATTAAAAAATTTTGATTATTTAAATTTATTAATAAGTTTTAGCGAAAAAATTGGACCACAAGATGCTTATTTAATAGTTAATAATAAAGAAATCGAATTCCCAAACAATTTACCTGTTAAAAGTATTATTATTCCAAAAGAATATTACGAAGGAAACAATATTAATATAAAAATAAAATTTAAAAATGATTATTTGAATCTTTTTACAAAGAGATCATATAAAATAAATGAAGTTTCTTTAGTAGGAACTATTTTAGACAAAACAAGTAGTTCAACATCAAGAAGTTTTTCTCTAAGACCACAAGAAGAACAATTTTTAGATACAAGTGTTGCAACATTTGTTGTTGCATGTAGTGAAGATTCTATTATAAACATAAAATTAAATGATTTTACTGTATTAAATGAAGAAATTTCATGTAAAATGACAAGAAGTTGTAATACATATAATGGAAGTGAAACTTGTTTAGATTTACCTTTAGAAAAAGCATATAGTTTAGAATTACCAAGACATGCTTTCAAATATAATCAAAATGAATTGATTTTTTCATTATTAAAAGGAAAAGCAAGTGTAAATAAATTTACTATATTAAATTCATTAAATTCAATTCCTATAAATACTTTTGAATTTTCAATATCAGATAGACTTCTTCCTAGTAATAATATAAATTCAAATTATAGTTTTTATCTTGAAGCTAAAATTCAAAATTATGAATCAAGAAGTAATAGTGATACTCAATTTGATTTGTATATTAATGGAAATAAAATGTTAGTTGAAACAACAACAGGTATTTTAATTCAAAATATAACTGAATATATTTCAAAAAACAATATCGTATGGATTGATAGTCCTGATACATTATATGTAGATTATATTAAAGCATATTTTGAATAATTTATTTTTTGTTTCATGAAACTATACTTATTTTTTCTCTTTTTTATTTTTAAATTATATCCAATTAAAACAAATAATAAACAAAATCTTCTATGCTTTATGAAATGTTTTATAAAATGTTTCATGAAACATTAAAACTACTTTAAAAAATAAGATTGTTTCATATATATTTCTTTAATATTTGTTACAAATAAAAAACAAAATATTAATAAAAAATAAAACAAAAACATTATTAAATAAATAATTATAAAATAAACTGAAACATAATAAAATATAATAAGAATACAATAAAAACAATCAAACCAAAATATTTATTAAAATATAAATTACTTCCATGTTACATCAACATCATCAGTTCTTTCATATGGATCCATATATGCATGTTTTGCATCCATCTTAATACCTGATTTATACATTTTATAACCTAAAATAGCAATCATTCCAGCATTATCCATTAAATATTGACCTTCTGGACAAAAATATTTTATATTTAAATCTTCACACAATTTTTTTGACATTTCTTGCAATCTTTTATTCATCGCAACACCGCCACCCAATACTAATTCTTTTATTCCAGTATGAGCAATTGCTCTTTCTGTGACTTCTAAAAGCATTGAATAAACAGTTTCTTGAATACTATAACAAATATCAGCTTTTGTTACACTTGGATCATTTAACAATCTCGTTCTTATATATGTTAAAATTCCTGAAAAAGAAACATCCATTCCTTTTACACTATATGGAAGTTTTATGAAATTTTGTGCTTTCAAAGATTCCTCATAAATTTTAGGACCTCCTGGAAATCCAAATCCTAATAAATATCCTAAACTATCTAAAAAATTACCAATTCCTGTATCTAAGGTTTCACCAAAAACTCTATATCTTCCATTATTAAAAGCAATTATTTGAGTATTTGCACCCGATGCATACAATAAAAGTGGGTTCTCAAATTCTGAAAAGTATTTTCCAACTTCTAAATGAGCAATACAATGATTTACTGGAACTAATGGTACTTTAATCTTTTCAGATATAATCTTTGCAAACAATAATCCTATTCTTAAAGAATGACCAATACCTGGAGATGCTGAATAAGAAACGACATCTATATCTTTCAATTTTAATTCAGATTCTTTTAATGCTCTTTCTAATAACTCATAACACACTTCGATATGGTGATTCGCCATTTCTCTTGGAATTAATCCACCTTGCAATGTTTTGTAGACATCTTTAATGTTAGATCTCACTTTTTTACCATCAAAAATAGCAATACCAAAAGTATGTGCTGTAGATTCAATTCCTAAAACAATCATACCAAGTAAAAATACATATAATTTATAAATATTAACATTTGTTTCTTTTTATGACACAAGAAAATAATAATTATAACAATAATAATAATGACAATAATAAACTTTTATTAAAAAATAAAATTGCAGAAAAATTAGAAGAAATTTATGATCCTGAATTTCCTATGGATGTAATTAGTTTAGGATTAATTAGAGAAATTGAAATTGATGATGATTTCAATGTAAAGATAATAATGACTTTAACAACTCCTCATTGTCCTTATGGACCGATGTTTATTGAACAAATAAAAGCTGAAATAGAATTTTTAGAAGGAGTAAAGAAAATAGAAATCGAATTAACATTTGATCCTCCATGGTCTCCTGATATGATGAAATAATTATTTCTTTCTATATCTTTCTTTTTATCATTTTATATCTACTATTTTATTTATTTGGTTTTTAATATTTCTATTATATTTATTATGTTCTTTTTTTGTGTGTTTTTTTGTGTGTTTTTTGTATTTTTTTTATTTTTCTTGTTTATTTATTTTTAATAATTATATTTAATAATTATATTTGATAATTTATATTTATAATTTATATTTAATATCTCAACAAAATTAATTAATTAGTTGAAATTTTTTAATAAATACAAAAAGATTAATAATAACAGAAAAATTCTAATAAATATGAGTTACATTATAATAAATTTAAATCTTAAATATAACAATTTATCATATTTAGAAATCAAAGAATATATTACTTTTAAACTTGAAAAAGTGAGAGTTAAATATAACATTATAAAAATAAATGAAAGGATATTAATTATAGAATTTAAAAATTTAAATAACAAAAAAACCTTAAAAATACTAAAGAAAATAAATATAAAATATCTCTCATTAATATTTAATATAGATATCTTGGAAAAGATTATCAAAATTAATAACAATGATAATTATAATCTTTGTAATAGTAATTACAATAATAATAATAATAATAATAACATAAATAATTTAAAAATAAATCACATAAATAAAAAAGAATCAGAAATTGAAAAAATATATGAAAAAAATCAAAATGATAAATTAATAAAAATAAATAAAGAATACAAAATCAATTTTTTCAATTTAAATAAAATAGAAAAGAATGAATTTGAATCTATTAAAAAAATTATATTTAATAATCTAAAAACAAACAAAAAAGCTAATCTTAGAAATCCTAAAATAATAATTAATTCTTATATTTTAAATCTTGACGATAATAATAATAATAATAATAATAATAATAATTTTATAATAATATCTAAAAATATTTTTTCAACTACAAACATAAATTTCAAAATGAATGAATTACCTGGATTTATGCCTACAGTCACAGATTACAAACTATCTAATGCTTTATTTAACATCGCAGATATATCTAAAAACAGCATTATTGTAGATCCTTTTTGTGGAATAGGAGGTTTTTTTATAAACAATCCTTATAAAAATAAAAAAATTTTAAACGAATTATACGTAGAAGTCATAAAAAAATTAAAAATGAATTTAGATTTTTTAAAAGTAAAAAATTACCTTATAAAAAATTACGATGGATTAAAATTATCAAATATTCTTAATTCAAAAAAACAATATTTAATCATTACTGATATTCCTTATGGAAAAAGTTGTAAATTATCAATTAATTATCTAAATTTCTTTGAAAATTTTTTAAAAGATTCAAAAAACTATTTTAAAACAATGGTTATTGCTCTACCTATTTTCAATGATAAAGATGAAATAATTTACAAAGAAATTATAGAAAAAAATGAATTAAACATAAAATTATCTCATAAAATATTTGTAAACAAGTCTTTATCTAAATTAATTATTAAGATAAAAAATTAATTATAAAATTAATTATAAAATTACATTCCCATTACACTTGATGCTATATTTGAGAAAACTAAAGATAATATCAATCCTATTACGCAATACATAAGTGTTGCTTTTATTACACTTTTTGCTAAATATATTCTTCCTTCTACCTTATCTGAACCATCTTTTATTGAAGAATAAAGTACAGACAAAATAACTATAATTTCAACAACATAAACTCCAACAACTATTTGAAAAAAATAAGTCGGAACTCCAACATCAAACATAGATGTCAAACCTCCAGCCATTCCATCAGTTCCCGCAAAATCATCCATGGTCTTAGTTAATGATAAAATTATCATTGATATCATTGCAGTAATCGCAACAACAACAGATGTAATAACAGGTGCGACAAAACTAATCTGACTCTTTATGGTACTTAAAATATCACTCATTATATCCTTTAATCTTTCTTCTACTTCATGAATTCTTTTAAGATAATTCGATATATTAATCATAGCAAAAGATGAAGCAAGAGGACTTTTTTCAGACGTTTGAATTAAAATTTTCATTGCTGTTTGTAAAATTGCAGAAGGATATCTATGAGCTGCACCATATTCTTCATCGAATATAGCATCTTTTAATCCCATTCCTAATTGATTAATGTTATATGAAACATCTTTAAAAAATTCTCCACTAATTGTTCCATCGAGATTTTGGGCAATATTTTCAATCGCTAATTCTGTTGGTATTCCATCTCCAAGTCTATTTCCTAATTGATAAAGTGCAGAAGTAATATCACCATCAATTCCTTTACCTTTATCTTTTATTTTTTTTAAATTAATATTTTGTATATAATAATAAACTCCAATTGCAACAGATATTCCTATTGGTATAAAATAACTTAAAAGTGTAGAAATCATACCAAATGGCCCTAAAAGAGTTCCTGATTTATCTCTTGCATAATCCATCATCTTTAAACCTCCATAAGAAACTTCAAAAGATGGATTGATAGCATGAATAATTAAAGGTGAAAATCCTATTATAAAAAAGAAAATTAAAACAAAAATTGCTACTTTCATTGGAGTAATTTTTACAGTATTATTAGGATTTTTTTTGTCTTTTATTATTAATTTTCTTAAATCATCATATTTTGGATCATCAAAATCAGAAAAAGATCCTACAGCAATATTTCCTGTTGGTCTTGTAGATAAAATATCATAAACCAAATAAAAAATAATCAATGGTAAAATTACATCATAAAACGCAAACAAATGATACCATCTAACTCCTCCCATAAAACTAACTGCTAAAGGTAGAATAATCATAGTAAGCATTGGTAGTATTACACCAAGCATCGTTACCATTGTTATTGGAGAATGCAATTCTTGTGAATAATGTAGCATCTTTTCATAAGTTTCATTTAAGATTTGCTCTAAAGCTCTATCTAATAGATTTAATCTTCTTGTTTCATCTCCTTCATATAATGAACTTTCAATTAGATGAATACTTTCAATAAATTCTAAATTTGATTTTCTCCATTGTTCCAAATATTCATCAATTGCCACTTTTACTGATTGTTTTGCACCAGTTTCATAATTCCATACAATTCCCATTAAATCTAAAGAAATTGGTGGATCAATGTGATCTGCAGTAAACTTTAAAGCTAATTCTAAATTAGAATTATGTCTCATATAAGTTGTTAAATAAAATACTGCCATTACCATTTGACTTGATGTTTTTATTTTCCATTGTTGAGCTAAATGTTTTGGGTATGTTGCTAATATAAAATAAACAAATCCACCAATAAGAAATGGAAGCATATACATTATTAAAGAACCCGTTGGAGCTACTAAAATTAATGATATAAATCCTAATAAAATAGATGCAATAAAAGAAAAAGCAACAGTTGAACTTGGAGTTACATTTACTCTTGCAAATTTTAAATAATCTTCAATTTTTTCTTCTTTTTCTTTGGGTAAAGTTATATTAAACAACTTACCAGACCATTCACACCCTTTTATGTATAAATTTTGTTTTAAATTTGAAAATTGATTAATAAAACTTCTATAATCATTAGTTATAACATCATTATAACCATCACTATCATTTGAATAATTAACTTTTGATCCACTATCTAATATATTAGAATTGTTTTCAAATTCTTTGTCTAATTTATTCGAATATTTTTGAATTATATCTTCGTAATTATCCATTAATTAAAAATACAATTTACAGTATTTAAAAAGTTAGTTTTCACTAATTAATTAATACAGAATACTTTTGGAATAATAAAATATAAAAAATAAGAAAACATTAAATAAAAAAATGTGGGGGGGAGGATTCGAACCCCCGAACTCACTAAGAGACAGGATCTTAAGTCCTGCGCATTTGGCCAGGCTTTGCTACCCCCACAATAATAATCTAATTCTTGGATTGATAAATGCTTTATAAATATTTTGTTTTTAAGCTAATATTATTTCTACTTTGTTTATTCTATTATGGTTTACATCTTTTATATAGAATTTATATCCATTTAATTCAAAATTTTCATTTTCTTTTGGAAGATAACCTATCGAATCCAACAAATAAGAAGAAATTGTTTTAAAATCTTCTCCTTCTATTTTTATATTTGTTTTTTCGCAAATTTCACTAATCTCAACAAGACCATTTACAATATATCCTCTTTTAGTCTTAACGATTTCGTTTTCAATAATATCAGTTTCATCATATATCTCTCCAACAATTTCTTCTAACAAATCTTCAATTGTTACAAGTCCAACAATTGTACCATATTCATCAACAACAAAAGCAATATGAATTTTTTTATTATTCATATCATAAAAAATATCATTTAATTTTCTATTACTTGGAATAATTATTGGATCTCTCATTATTTTCGCAATTGGTGTATCTTCTTTTTTCCCTATAATATCTTTTACAAAAAGTACTCCTTTCAAATCATCTAAATCTGAATCATAAACAGGTATTCTAGAATATCCCATGTTAATTATTTGATCAATTACATCTCCTATATCATTATTTATATCAATAGCAAAAATTTCAGATCTTGGAACCATTACATTTGATACCTCTATATCATTAAAATTAAATATATTTTTTATCATTTCTTTTTCATCTTTTCTAATCGTTCCTATCTCTTCACCAATATTAACAATATTCATTAATTCATCTTCTGTTATTAATGGTTTTTTATTATTATTTGAAACTTTATTAAAAAATTGAGTTATTTTTGAAAAGAAAAATACAAATGGCGAAAATATTTTTGATAAAACATTTACAATAGGACTTAATTTTAATGCAATCTTTTCAGCATGAACTGTACAATAAGATTTTGGTGCTATTTCACCGAAAACTAATATAAAAAAAGTCATTAATCCTGTTGCAATTCCAACACCATAATTTCCAAAATAATCTATAGCAAGACTTGTAGCAACAGCTGACGCACCTATATTTACAACATTGTTTCCCAACAATATTAAAATCAATAATTTATTTGGGTCGCTTTTTAATTTTTCCAATAACAAAGCATTTTTAAAGTTTTTTTTTACAAGGTATTTTACTCTTAATTTACTTATTGATACAAAAGCCGTTTCCATTCCTGAGAAAAAAGCGGACATTAATACCAGTATCAATAATATAATAATATTTAGCATATTTTTCTGGCACCTTAAATCTGATAAATAAGATATCATATTTAAATATTGCTATCATATTATTAGTTAATACTGTTATTTCAAAAATAAATTAAAAAATATAAAAATATTAACTTTTAATTCAAATAGTTATAATAAAAATAGAATACAAATATAAAAAATAAAAATAGAATAAATAATTTAAAAAACTAATAATTAAAAAATAATGTATCAAGAAACAAAAAATTACAAACAAAAAAATAAAGAAATAAAAAAACAATAAAAAAAATAAAAAATCAATTAAAAAAAACTTTTAGATAATCTAACAACTTTTTTTTATTTTGTTTTAAATCATCATAATTATCAATTATATTTTTTAAAACTTGATCTTTTACTTGTGGATTTTCTTTAGATTTCTTTAAATATAAATACATTAAAATTTCTTTTAAATTGTTATTTATTAATTTATCTAAACTTCTGCTATCCATATCTTCATAATCATTACTATGAGCTTCTAAATATTTTTTGATTTCATTTCCTATAACTTCTTTTGTTACTGATTGATTTAAATCATTTCTTTGTGAAAAATTATTTTCAACTGATTTATTTCTGTCATTTTCAAAATTATTAAAAACATTATCATTAAAAATGAAATCATTATTTCTCTCATTGCTTTTCTGATTATTTTTTTCAAATAAAAAATCATTATTAAAATTATTTAAATTTCCTTTATTATAATCTTCTCTTTGATTATTTTCAAAACTTTTATTATAATTTTGAGAATTTAATTCATTTAATGTTTTAGAGTAATTTTCTTCATTAACTAAATTTTCTGAACCAAAATCCATGTTTTTAAAAAAATCATTACTTTCTTTTTTATTATTACTTGATGTTAAATCAAATTCATTATTAAATCCATTATTGTTATTTGAAAAATCTACAGAAAAGTTATTTTCTTTTTGTAAATCATTAAAAACAATATTAAATTCATTACTATTCTCATTAGTGTTTTGATTTATATTTTGATTTATATTTTGATTTGAATTCTGATTAAAATTTTGATTAAAATTTTGATTAAAAATATCATATTCTCTTTCAATATTTTCTTTTTTTTCTTGAGTAAAATTATCAAAAGAAAAATTAAAATTATCAAAATTTTCTTTTCTTTCAGTATTTAATTCTTTTTCTTTATCATTGGAATTAAAAAAATCAAATTCATTCTTATTTGAATTATTTTCAAAATTTTGATTATTAATATTATCAAAACTAGTTTTTCTTTCTTCAAATTTTTTCATAAATTCTTTTTCAAAATCACTAACGTTTGTATCTTCAACTTGTGAATTATTAAAATTGTTTGCATGATTTTCTTGATTTATTTGATTTTCATTTGTAATCATAGAACTTTTAAATTGATTTTCTTGATTTCCATAATTAATATTTCTATTTTGATTTTCATTTAAATTATTTGTATCAAATATTTCTGCAATTGTTTTTCTTGCTAAATCTTTTATATTTCCTTCACAACTACCTATGATGTCTTCTAATAAATCAACATTCAAAACATATAACATATTATTTTCAAACAAATAATCTACTAGAAATATTCCATCTAATTTCCTGTAAATTCTTGAAATTTCTATTAATTCCTTATCATTTAATTTTTGATCATTTTGACTATTCATTTCTACAGATTCTGTATCAAATCTTGAATCAATAAAAACAACTTTTTTTTCTTGTCTTCTAATATCTCTATAAACAACTTCCATTAAATTATTATCAACGATATATCTGTCAGAATGTATTTCTTCAAGTAATCTATGTTTGTTTTTTAATACATCTCTTATTTCTGAAGATGTAAGATTGTATCCGTAATTTCCAAAGATTATTGAATTATTTATATTAACTAAATAATATTGCATTGGAGCTACATCTAAATTTTGTAATTTATAAAGTCTTGAATAATGATCACTAAAATTTTTTGTAAAATCTCCATCATTAATCAAATATAAACTATTATCATATATCTTCTTAGATGTATTTGTTATAATAAATCCACTCTTATTTGCATTTTTTCTTTCTTGAACAATTATATTATATTTTACTTTTTCAATTAATTCTATAAATTTATTTTTAAAGCTTACTTCATCAACTCTTATTTCTTTTTTAAATAAATCAATAAAATCATATTTTCTCATCATATTTACAAAAAACTTCGTTGTGAAAAATTCTGCAAATGATGCTTTTATATGTAAATATAAACTTTCTAATGAATTAATATCGATATAATTTGCATATCCTAATTCTTTACTAGAACGATTATCATTTAAACTTAATTTTAAAGCAACTTCTAAATTATTTGATTTTGAATTTAAAATCTCATCAGTTGTTTTTCTTGAATTCATCGATTCATAAAAATATTTTATATCATTCGATGTATCTTCATCAAAATTTGCACTATAAACCATTTTTTGAATAATATTTAATTTATTTTGCAATTCTGCAATCATGTAAGTCTCTGAATATGAGACATTATATTTTGTTTTCACAATATCATATAAATTTAAATATATTTTTCCTAATAATTTGTTATAAACTAAAAATTCTTTAAAGACTTGATCTGAAATAACAAAAGTCTTTGGAACATTAACATTATCATTTTTTAATTTTGCAAGCAAAAAAGCTTTGTTTCCTATTTCTTCCATTGAATACTGTAATCCTTCTTCTAACCAAAACATTTTTTTCATAAAAACACCTATTTATTCATATATTAACAAACTTATAAATCTTATGTTTTGTTATTTAAAAACAAAACTATTTTTTATTATTCTATTATATTTTATTTTTTAAAATTATTTTATTATTAAATAGATAATCACAATAAAAATAATAATAATGATAATAATAGTAATAGTAATAATAATAAACATATTTGCTATTTATATTTAATTATTTGTATATTTTAAGTTATAATTTTTTATTGTCTTTTTTATTTTACATATTTTTTTATTATTAATATTCTTTTATATTTTGTATTTTTTTTATTTTTATTTTTTTTATTATTATAATTTTTTACTTTAGTATTTATTATTTTTATTTGTTATTTGTAATTATTTTATTTATATTTCTTAATTTGTATATTTTTCTTTAATAAAATTGATTATAATTCATTTAATGTTTTTAATTTAAAATATTTGTTAAGATTATTAAATAATTAATTAAAAAAATATTTAAAAAAATAATTAAATAAAAAAATAAGTGGAAAATTAAGTGAAAAATTTACTAAAAGAAATTTTTATATTTATCAAAATCAATTAACATATTTTTTCTTGTTTTTAAATTACATATTATAAATTTATTAACATCAGGCACAAAATCATTTAATTTTTGATAATCTGTTTCTCTTATCCAAGATCCTGAATTAATTATATCAATATTATTGTATCTTTCTAATATTGTTTTATGTAAATGTGCTGTATAAAAAATATCAATATCCTCTGGAATAAATAAGTAATCTTTTTCAGAATTTATGTATGAATATGTTGAACCATATTGCATGGCAAGATGACCTTTATTTAACAAATCTATTAAAAATTCTTTAAATCTTTTTTCTTCATTTTTAATATTATAATAATAATCTTCTTTTAGATATTTTAAAAAAGAACCTCCATGGTAATAAAATATTTTTATCATGTTTTCTTTGTTATCTTTTATCTCTATAAAAGAAGGATTTGTAGTAAATGAAACATTTTCCAAAGAATATAATTTTTTATAATATTTTAATGGAAGTATTGGCTGTGGTTCTTCTAAGATTGATGTATCATGATTTCCTGGTGCTAAAATTATGTTTAAATCTTTTCTTAATGATTTTAAGATTTCATATAAATAATCAATTTGATTGTAAATATTTTTTATCTCCAAATCATTTTCTTGCTTTGGATAATTACCAATCCCATCTATTAAATCTCCTCCTAAAAATAAATAATCTATTGATAAACCTAATTTATTTAATTTTTCACTTTTCGTTTTTCCATTTAAAAATTTAAAGAAATTTTTTATATCTTCGTAATTTGTATTTTTATTTCCAATATGAAGATCACTTGCAAAAGTTATTAATGAATTTGTTGTTAATGAATTTAATTTGTTTTTCTCTATTTGATTTATTATTATTTTGTCGATGATAAATAATTTTATGTTTTTATCAAAATGACCACTAAATCCGCAAATATCATCTAAAAAGATTTTTCTTACATCAAAATCTTTACTTAAATTATTTGAAATAACTGCTTTTATATTATCTGTTTTATCTTCTAATGTATAAACTAAATTACCTTTTTTTGACAAATGAAAATCACTAATCATTGCAACTATACTTACATCACCTAAATCAATTGTTTTTACTCTATTTATTGTATATATATTTTTCAAATCTTTATTTTTTGATAATTTTTCATAAAAAACATCATATCTATTTCTAAAATGATCTATAAAATCTCTTGGGGTTAAATCTTTTTTGAAAGAAAAGTTTATGTTATTTATAGTTAATATATCTGGTTGATTTATTTTATTGTCTTTGTTTATTATTAATTTTTCATATATTGAATTATTAAATAGTTGATATCTTTTTTTTATTTTTTCTATAATATTTTCATTAATGTTTCCTTTGAAAATTTCTAAATCATTATTTTTATTTTGATTAATTTTTTGATTTAATTTTTCATCATCACTAAGAAAATTATTATTATTATTATTATTATCGATATTTTTATTATCAATATTTTTATTATTTATTTTATTATCGTTATTATTGTTGTTATCATTATTGTAATTATTTACTTCTTGAAATTTTTCTTTTTTATTTTTTTCATATTCTTCATATTTTTTATTTTCTTCATTTTCTTGATTTTCTTTATTTTGTTGATTATCTTCATTATTTTCATTATTTTCATTATATATTTTTTTTATATCTTTTTCATTAAAATATTCTTCTAAATCATCAATTGATAAAACAACTTCTTCATTATTATTATTATTTTTATTTTTATTTTTTTCGTTTCTTTTATTATTTTCAATATTTTCAATATTTTCATTAAAATCACTAAAATCAGAATCAGAATCAGAATCAGAATTCTCTAAACTTTCTTTTTGTAATTTCTCACTTTTTTTTTGATTTTTTTTGATTTTATTTTCATTAGCTTTTTTATTTGTTTTTATTAATTCATCTATAACTTCTTCTATGTTTAAATTTAAATCTAATTTTGAAATAGTTTCTTGCATGAAATCTTTTATTTTTTCTTTATCTAAAGATAATTGTATTTGAGAATATTTTTCCCAATTTATTGATTTAATAATTATATTATTTGAAGTCCTATCAATTATATAATTTAAAAATGGTAAAAAAACAATGTCATTTTTCATTGTTTTGAAAAACTTTTCTTTTTTTTGTTTAAAAGTTATTGTATCTTTGTTTATCTTTATTGTTTTTGCATTTTTATTTTTTTTTGAAAATTTAATAAAGAAATTAATTAACATATCAAAAAAACATTTGTCATCTATATCATATAAATGTCTAAAGATTTGAATTTCTTTTTTAGGATGCTTAGAAATTGTTTCTTCTACTGTTGTTAAATAAAAACTTATTCTTTTTTTAAAATTACTTTTATATTTTACATAAATTTTTTTTTCAAAATCTTTATTTGTTAAACTTTCTTCTACTAATTTTTCTATGAATTTATTATAGAATAATGTTAATATAAATGAATCTATATAAAAAAATTCAATATCTTCACTCTCACTTTTTTCTTTGTAATTTTCGATTAAATTTATTATAATATCTATTAATGTTATTTTTAATAATTTTGATATGAAATCTATTTGATAATAATTTAAAAAATCTTTTTCGTTAATTATTCCTTCATTGAAATAAAATTTATGATTTTCTTCATCAAAGTTTTGTTGTAAATAATCCATATCGATTAAATCAATTGATAAACTTTCAATTAATTCTACAAATGAATTTAAATTACCATACAAATAATTTTTTGAATCTAATTGTTCTTCTAGATATTTTATAATTTCCATTTTAAACGTTTTTTTATTTTATTGTGATTTTTTGTAATTTTTTGTGATTTAAAACTTTATTGTTTTTTAACATATATGGATTAATAATATATTTATAATTAAAATTTTTAAAACTTGATTATTATAAACTATTTTAAAATTTGATTATTAAATTTATTATAAAAAATTATTATAAAAGTTAATTACAAATATTAATTACAAATATTTTAATTTACAAATATAAATAAAAATTGAGATTTTAATTTTTAATTGATTCATCTATAAATTCTTTAATTTTTAAAAGATAATTATCTGCAAAATTTATTGAAATTTCTGTTGTTCTTCCATATCTTCCTTTTGAAATTACTTTTTGATTTATTAAACCTAAAGTGTCAAGTTCAGATATTATGTCAGAAATTCTTCTTTGAGTTAATGGTCTTATAGAAAAAATCTTTACGATGTCAGTATAAGTTCCATAGATTTGACCAGTTTGTTGTTTTTCTTGTTTTTTTTCCATTTTGTTTTTTATTATTGCATAAATTACTGCTTGTTGTTGTTTTGGTTGTGCTTTTATTGCCTCAAAAACATTATCTTTATCTATTTTATCTCTTGCCTCATCTAAATCTTCAATTGTTACTTTATCTTTTTTACTTCTTTGGGCAATTTCTCCTGCAATTCTAAGTAATTCAATAGCTCTTCTAACATCTCCATGTTCTCTTGCTGCAAATGCTGCACATTTTGCTACAACACCTGGTGGCACACTATCTTCAACAAACCCTTTATCAACTCTGTCTTTTAATATTGTTTTTATTTGAACTGCGTTATATGGGTCAAATAAAACTTCTTCTTCTGAAAGTGAACTTTTTACTCTTGCATCTAAAAGACTTGTAAATGTTAAGTCATTTGCAATTCCTATTAAAGTTATTTGAGCTTTTTTTAATTCTGAATTTATTCTTGTTAAATTGTATAATAATTCATCTCCTATTTTTTTTACTAATTGATCTATTTCATCAAGAATTATAATATAAATACACTCTTTTTTATCAATTAATTTATAGAAAATATCATAGATTTTGTCGGTAGGAAGTCCTGTTGTTGGGACCTGTTCTCCTAAATGTTCAATCAAAGATGCAAGCAAACGATATTCAGTATCTGCAACTTTTTTTAATTTACAATTAATATATATCACTTTTAAAGATAGTTTTTCTTCTTGAGCAATTTCCACTAACTGTTCTGTTGTATGTTTTACTGTTAATGTTTTTCCCGTTCCTGTTTTTCCATAAATAAAGATGTTTGATGGTTTATCCATATTTAATGCAGGTGATAAAATATCAGCAATTGTATTAATCTCCTCTTCTCTATGAAAAACTTCCTCTGGAAAATAATTTGATTGTAGAACTTTTTTATTTGAAAAAATATTTGTTTCATTTAAATGAGATTTAAATATATTTTTCTTAATAATTTCTTTCATAAAAATAAGAATTGAATTATGTTATTTAAAGATTTGTTTATTGAAAAAATGGTATGATTTTCTTTTGTAAATTAGTATATATTTGTTGTATATTTTTATTAATGTTATTTTTTATTTTATTTTTATTATGTTTTTATTATGTTTTTATTATGTTTTTATTATGTTTTTTATTATGTTTTTATTATGTTTTTTATTATGTTTATTTTGTTGTTTTCTTTATTATTTCATTATTTTATTATTAAAATTCACTAAATTAAACCTTATTAATTTTTAAAAAGATAAAAATTTATAAAAAAAAGATATTTCAAAAACTTATGAACATAAAAGAAATCAAATTAGAATTGTTAGATACAATTTATTCTAACCTAGATGAAAAAAAAAATAAATCTATAAATAGTTTTATTAAATCATTAAATAATATAATTCTAGAAAATAATCTTCCTATTTTTCTAAAAGTGGGAGGTAGTTATGCAAAACAAACATTTCTGGGAAATGATTTTGATGTTGATGTATTTCTTAGAGTTAAAAATGATGAAAAAAAAAATGAATCTTTTGATGATATAATTACAAAATTCATTGAAATATTAAAATTAAAATATCTAAAAATAAATAAGATTCATGGATCAAGAGATTATTATCAGTTTGTAAAAGATGATGTAAAATACGAATTGGTTCCTAATAAATACATTGATGATTTATCACAGGCAACAAATACTACTGATTATAGTCCTTTTCATGTTGATTTTTTAAAAAAAGAAATGCTAAAAAACAAAAAATTAAATGATGAAATAAGAATTACAAAAATGTTTTTAAAAGCTTGCAATTGCTATGGAGCAGAATCATATATTAATTCTTTTTCTGGACATAGTCTTGATATTTTAGTTGCATATTTTAAAAATTTTGAAAATACATTAGAATTTCTTTCTAAAATCAATATTAGTAAAAAATATTTAATTGATATTAGTGATTTTTATAAAAACGATTTTACTAAAAATATTGATTTCTCAATTTCAAAAGAAGATTATGAAAAGATAAAAAAACAATTTGATAATAAGATTAATTCTTCTTTAATTATTATAGATCCTATTGATAAAAATAGAATTGCATCATCAGCATTAAATAATTACAGGATTTTAAAAATAAAATATTATTCTAAATTATTTTTAGAAACTCCAAGTTCATTTTTTTTTGAAAGAAACATTAAATTCAAGAAAAAAAGTAATAATATAATTTTAAAATATGAAAAAAATAATGAAAACATGGATATTTGTGGAGCAAATGTTTTATCAATAAAAAGAAAATTATCTAATTTTCTAAAGGAAAACGATTTTGAAGTTTTAGATAATTTTGATTTCACAAATTTTAGATTTTTTAAAAGAGTAAATAAAAGAAAAATTGATGAATTTAATTCTAAACATGAAGATGTTTTTTTTGATGGTAATCATTTTTATTTGAAAATTATTTTAAAAAAAAATAAAATTTCAAAATACAAAATAATAAAAGGTCCTATTTTTGAAATGGAAGAAAACACAAAAGAAGAAATAAAAAATTCAATAGAATCCTTTAAAAACTCACATAAAAATACATTCATTAAAAATGAAGAAAATAAATATTATATTTTTGCTAAGGAAAAAAGAGAGAAAAGAAAATTAAGATTTTTCATAGAAGATTTCTTTGAAAAAAGAAAGGATATTGAAAAATACGTAAATAGAGTTAAATAGAAAATGAAAAGATAAATAGAATTAAAATTTTAATAATAAATAAAATTTTTAGTAATATTTATAAACCCCCTGTTTATCTAACATTCATTGAAACTCAAATGGGCCTGTAGCTTAGCCTGGTTGGAGCGCTGGTCTTATATGGCTACGTTTTAAACATAGGTTCTAAGAGAACCAGTGGTCCTGAGTTCAAATCTCAGCAGGCCCAGATTTTTATGCCCGAATGGTGTAGTCCGGCCAATCATTCGGCCCTTTCGAGGCCGAGACCCGGGTTCGAATCCCGGTTCGAGCATTAAAATAAATTGGGATTTTTTCCCAATTTTAATAATTCTAGGTTTGCTTTGTTTATTTTAATTTATTTTAAATTTCTAAAAACAACTAAAATTTACATAAAAAATTAATAAAATTCAACAAAAAAAAGAAAATTTTATATTTAATAAAGAATATAAAAATTCATGAATCTTAAAAGAACACTTATAATTTATTATTCAAGTGAACATAAAAATACTTATAAAATAGCAAAAGAAATAGGTATGACCCTAAATGCAGATATTAAAGAAGTAAGTGAAGTAAACGTTAATAATTTAAATAAATATGATATAATTGGTTTTGGTTCTGGAATTTATAATAGTAGAAGTCACCCAAGTCTTTTAAAATTAATAGATTCTCTAAAAAATGTAAAAGACAAAAAAGCTTTTGTTTTTAGTACAGCACTAATAACATATAAAACAATAAACAAACCTTTGATAACTAAACTTGAATCAAAAGGATTCAAAGTTATTGATGATTTCTATTGTAAAGGTTTTATGGATCATAAATTTGTAAAATATTTAGGTGGTTTTAATAAAGACAGACCTAATTTGAAAGATTTAGAAGATGCAAAAAAATTTGCACTAAAATTAAAAGATTTTCTTAATAATCCTTATAAATTTAACAAATAAATTTATATATTTTCTTAATAATAAAAAATAAAATGGATAAAAGAAGTATTCTATTCGTATGTACAGGTAACATATATCGAAGTTTAACTGCACAACTTGCTTTTCAAAAATTTTTAAATGATAATAATATAAAAAATTGGAATGTAAAATCCGCAGGAATCAAAGCAAATAAAGAAGAAATTCATGATGGTGTAAAAAAAACATTAAAAAAATATGGATTTGATAAAATAAATCACAAACAAACAAAACTTACTAAAAAAATATTAAACGAATATGATTGTGTTGTTGCGATGGCACAAAATCATGTTGATTTTATTAAAAATGAATTAAAATTTAATAATGTATTATTATTTAATGAATTAGCAATTGATAAAAAAACATCAATCTTGGATATTGAAGACAATGTAAAAGATTACAAAACTAATCCTGAAGCAGTAGAGAAAGAAATGGAAAAAACTATAAAATACATTTTTAACAATATAGAAAAATTATATAAAAAAGTCTTAGAAAGATTCTATATTTTCTGTGATTTTATTGAAAATAATATTTCTCATAGAAATGGTTTTCCTTTTATAAAACTTTACGAGACAAAAAATGCAATTTCTTTTATGTCAATTGATATTCCTCAAAAAGTTGATGGACACATACTTGTAATTCCTAAAAAAAGATATAATGATTTTAAAAAAATACCTTTAAATGTACTTAGCGAAATAATGGAAATTATAAAAAAAATAGCAATAGTAATTGAAAGAAATTATGGAGGATACAACATTTTGTTAAACAATAGTACAGATGCTGGTCAATATATTTTTCATACACATTTTCATATTATTCCAAGAATTTCTAATGACAATATAAGAATAGAATTATGGAAAAGAAATAAAATAACAAAGGAAGACTTCATCTTATTAAACAACAAATTTAAAAAAGAAATGGAAATTATAGATAAAGAAAGAAATTAATAATAATAATAATAATAATAATATGATGATTATTATCTTCTTTTCTTTTTATCTGAACATTAATATCTTTTTTATAAAAAGATGTTTAGAAATTTTTATATATAACATAAATTCTCTTACGACTATTAGGTGACATCATGGATGTAAACATTGAACAATTAAATGAATATAAATCACTTTTCAAAGGAAAAGATTTAGGATTAATAAATCAATTAAGAGATTTTCTTAAAGAAAGAAATTTAGAATACAGAATATCAGGAGATTCACTAAATGATTTATCTGAAGATCTGATAAGAAGATACGAAAGCATTGATATTATTGTAAAAAACAAATCACAAGTTTACAAAAAATATGAAGCAGAAAAAGAACTTTTTAGAGCTACTATTGGTTATGTTATTGAGTCAGACCCTGAATTTTTCAGTAATGTTATTTCTGTAAGAGGAAATGTTAATTATACTTATAATAATTTAAATATAGAAACTTCTTTCAAAATATCATCAAAAAATCCAAAAACAACAATAAATTTAATCTTTGAAAAAGATTAAATAATTATTATTCATTTTTAATTTATTTTTTTATTTTTACTAATTTTCTATTATTATTTTATTTTTTATTATTATATTAATTATAACACTTTATTCATTTTAATTCTTTTTTTAAATCAAAATAAAATCCATATAATTAACAAAGAAATAACACATGAAATTGTTAAAGGCGGAATTGCTGGATAAAATTTTCCTTTTCTTGTAAACATAAAAAAAATAAACAAGCCTATTGAAACAATTAAAGAACTTAAAAAAGCAGGAAATAATCCAAAAGTCTTTAATATTGCAACATTAAAAAGCAAAGGAAATGCAATATCTCCACCACCTAATATTGCAACACCCAAATCATCTTTATTTTTATTTTCTATTTCATTATTTAAATTATTATTATCATCATCATTATTATTATTATTATTATCATCATCATTATTATTATTATTAAGAACTTTACTAAGATTATTTAATTCTAAATTTTCATTTTTTACATTAGCATTTACATTTGTATTTTCATTTGCATTTTTTTTAAAAAAAGAACCATCAAAAAAAGATTTTTTACTAATTTTAGTTGGCATCATTATTCCCATAAATAATTTATTGTTTGTTATTTCTTTTGCCATAAAAACCATGTGTTTTGATTTAAAGACTGCAATATAATCATAAATTGAAATTATGAAAAGTAAAAATAATGCACTTTTTATATTAATTATATCAGAAAATAATATTGCAAACGAAGGATATATTAAAATTTCAGTAAGACTATTTATTAAAAAATTATTTCTTTTTATCTTCATATATGTTAAAAAAACAGATAAAAAAATTCCATAATAATAATTTGTTAATTCACTTATTGTTATAAACATTGTAAGAAAAATACCTACACTAATCCAACCTTTCCACATTTTTGTTTTTTTATTTTTTAAAAGAAAAATTAAAATAATTGTTCCAAGAAACATTCCAATTAAAATATTAATAATTGCTTGCCAAACATCCATTTGCTCTCTAACAAATCCACTATTTAATTCATCATATTCAATAACTTTTTCACCTTTATCATTTGTTGAAAAAGTCATTGTTGTACTTGAAAGATATACTCCAAAGATTTGTATAATAAAAAATAAAATTACAAGAAATATTGTTGTTTTTATTTGATGTTTCATGTTTTTCTTTAATTTATTTTATTTATAAATTTATTGATGTTTTATGAAAAAATAAAAATAAAAATAAAAATAAAGAAATAAAGAAATAAAGAAATAAAAAATTAATCAAAATTAAAGAGAATAAAAATTAATATAAAATTATTAAAAATATTATTAAAAGAATAAAAATAAATAAAAATAATATAAATAAATAAATAAAAATAATAATAATAATAACTAAAAAAATTATATCTTGTCTACCAATTGATCTAATCCATTATCCTTTACTAAAAATCCTAATTCTTTTATTTCATCTCTATATTTATCAGATTCTTCCCAATTCTTTTCCATTCTTGACTTCTTTCTTTTTTCTAATAAATCAATTACTTCAACTGGTAAATCTAGAATTTCTTCTTTCATTTCATTAAATCTCAAACCTAATATTTCATCGAATTTTAGTAAAGTCTTAAATTTATTATCATCAGAAATTTCTTTATCATTGATTAAATTCCACATTATTCCTAAAGATTTTGGGACATTTAAATCATCAAAAACTGATTCAAAAAATAAATTTTCATATTCCTTTGATTTTTCTATTGATTGATTATTGTTTTTATCATTATATTGATTATTCATCTTTTTAATTTCTATTATTTTTGTTTTTAATTTTTCAAATCCTAATTTTGAATTTTCAATTGCATCCCAACTAAAAGACAATTCTTTTCTGTAATGTGTATTCAAACAAAAATATCTAAAAACCAACGGATCATATCCTTTTTTCTCAAGTAAATCTACTCTTAGAAAATCTCCTGATGATTTTGACATTTTTCCATCCTTTAAAACTAAAAAATTTCCATGTAACCAATATTTTACCCATGGTTTTTTATTTGTAGATGCTTCCGATTGAGCAATTTCATTAGTATGGTGAACATTTATATGATCAATTCCTCCTGTATGTATATCAAATTGTTCTCCTAAATATTTCATGCTCATGGCACTACATTCAATATGCCATCCTGGATATCCTATTCCCCATGGACTGTCCCATTTCATTGAATGTGAACTTCCAAATTTTGAATTTCCAAGTGTAAACCATAAAACAAAATCTGAAAAATTTCTTTTATTATCATCTTGTTCTACTCTTGAAGAACTTTCTAGATTTTCTAATTTTAATTTTGCAAATTTTGTATAATCTTTAAATTTAGATGTGTCAAAATATACATTTCCACCACTTTGATAGGTAAATCCATTTCTTTCTAATTTACCAATCATTTTTTGCATTTCATTTATATGTTCAGTTGCTTTACACCAAACTTGTGGTTTATGAAGATTTAATTTATTCCAGTCTTTTTTAAATTCATCTGTGTAGTATTGTGCAATTTCTTCTACTGTTTTTCCTTCTCTTTTTGCACCTTCTTCCATCTTATCATCTCCTTGATCTCCATCATCTGTTAAATGTCCAACATCTGTTATATTTATTACATGCTTAACTCTATATCCTGCAGATACTAATGTTCTATACAATATATCATTAAAAATATAAGTTCTCATATTTCCTAAATGAGCATAATTATAAACAGTTGGACCACATGAATAAAAACCAACTTCGTTTTTATTTATTGGCTCAAATTTTTCTTTTTTCTTTGTTTTAGTATTATATAATATCAATTCCATAATTCTCACTTTTTCATTTGTAATTTTTCATTTGTATTTTATATTTGTAATTTTTTAATTTAATTTTTTAATTTAATTTTTTACACTTCTCATTTCAAATTATCTTGCTAATTTAAAATAATATAATCATTATAATTTATTACTTATAATATATATACTTTTATAAAAATATATTATTTATTTTTAAGAAAAATTATTGTTGACAGTACTCAATAAAAAAATAAGAATTTTGTTTTTTTACAATTATCATGTTATTAGTAATAATATTTTATTTATAAACTTTTTTAAAAGATAAATAATATAATAACATAAACAAATAAAATCATGAATAAATAAAATTTAAAAAATGATTATGTAATAATTTTAATAAAAATTTTATTTTTTTAAATTATAATATAACAAAGAAAGAAAAAATAAAAAGAAAAAAATTAAAAAAAATAAATTAACAAATTATTTCTTTTCTTTTTTAAAACACATAAACCAATCTAAACAATAAGTGTTTTCATCTTTTGATTCTACTCTTTCTTTAGCAGTTCCACAAGAACCTGGGGGAGGAACTATTACATCATCTCCCGGTTGCCAATTTGCAGGAGTAGCTATTCCTTCTCTATCAGCTTTTTGCATTGCAATAATTAATCTTTTTATTTCATCCATATTTCTTCCTGTTGAAGATGGATAATATAAAACTGTTCTAACCTTACCTTTCTCATCAATTATAAAAACAGCTCTTACTGCTTGAGTTGTTGATGAATTTGGTTGCACCATTCCATATTTCTTAGCAACTTCCATTTTCAAATCTTCAATTAAAGGAAACATTACTTCAACATTTTTCATTCCTTTAAATTCAATTTTCTCTTTTATTGTTCTAAGCCATGCAATATGTGCATACATACTATCAATAGACAAACCTACTAATTCTGTGTTTAACTTTCTAAAATCTTCTTGCATTGATGCAAAAGTCATAAATTCTGTTGTGCAAACAGGTGTAAAATCTGCTGGGTGACTAAACAATATTATCCACTTTCCTTTAAAATCTTGAGGGAAATTTATTTGTCCCATTGTCGTATTTGCAACAAAAGCTGGTGCATCATCTCCAATTAATGGCATTCTAATTTCTTCTCTTGCTTGATATTCGTTATTTTTTATCTCATTTTGTTCCATTTTTTTTACCTCTTTAAAACGTTTTATAATTAAATTAATTTAAAAAATATTTTTATTATTATTTTATTCTTTAGAAATCTTACAATCTTTACATTCACCATAAAAATTTAAAGTATAATTCTTTATATCAAAATCTTTTAATTCTTTTTTTTTGTTTAAGATTTCCTTTTCAATTTCTGAAATTTCTATATCAAAAATTTTTCCACAATTTTGACATAAAAAATGCGAATGATTTTCTTGTTTGGGTTCAAAAACTTGTATACCCTTTATCTTTACTTCTTGTATTATATCTTCTTGACAAAGTAATTTTAAATTAGTATAAACTGTTTTTTTACTGATTCTTGGCAATTTTTCTTTAACAAATTTAAAAACATCATCTACACTTGGATGATTATGATTATCTTTTAAATAATCTAAAATAATTAATCTTTGATTTGTTAATTTAAAGGCTAAATTACTCATATTGTTAAATAACATTAAGTGTTATTTAAAGTTTATGATTTATCATCATTATCATTATAATAATAGAATAATAATTTAAAGTAATATAATAATAATAATAATAATAAATAAATAAAATAAAATAAAGTAAAGTAAAGTAAAGTAAAAATGAATAAATAAATAAGTAAAATATAAAATAAATTTAAGAAATAAAAAAAAATAATATTAAAAAAGGTGTTAAAAAACTAAAATAAATCAAATATTATCTTCCTTTCTTAATAAATCTATCAAATACGTAGAATTAACAAAAGTTGGAATATCATTTTGAGTTATTCTTTGATCTTTAAAATAAGTATATGTTAAAAGATAATTCTTTAAATCTTCATTTAAACCTGTTCCATAAACAAAAATTTTTTTTGGTTGTCTTATTTCATTTGATAAATTTATTGAAACATTATTTTCCATACATAAACAAAGTTGAATATGCACAGATTGTTTCCATGTGTATAAATCCAATTTTTCTGGTTCTATTATTTCTCTATTACAAAATGGAAGTGCATAACCCTTACATTCAATTTCTTTATTTCTTAATTTATATTGGTATTTGTCTTCTTCATTTGTTACAAAAAATATAGGAAAAAAATTTGTTCCTGTTTTTGAAAAATGTTTTATAAAGCCATCAGTAATTTCTTTATATTCTCTAAATAAAACATTTTCCAAATTTTTTTCAACACTAAATATCATACGTCACTGATGGACAGTAATACAATATATAAGGATTACTATATTAAAAAAACTATATTAACTAAAAAAAACACAGAATCTTTATATATCTTTAAAATAAAAAAAGTATGATTAAAATGGTTGATAAATTAAAAGTTAAAAAATTAAATGAAAACGCAAACCTTCCAGAATACTCTTTGGATTGTGATATTGCATTTGATGTAAAAGCAAATGAGTCTGTGTCTTTAAATCCTACTGAACAAAAAGAAATTCACACAGGAATTGCAATGGAAATTCCTGAAGGATATATTGGACTTGTAAGAGACAGATTTGGAATAGTTACAAGATTTGGAGCACATGTCATCGCTGGAACTTTTGATCACTCATATAGAGAAGAAGTTACTATAATGATGATAAACTTAGGAAAAGAAGAATTATATATAGAAGAAGGAATGAGAATTGCTCAAATTGTTTTAATTCCAATAAATAAATTAGAAATAGAAGAAGTAAAAGAATTATCAAAAACACAAAGATCTGGTAAAAAAGATTTAACTGGTCTTAAATAATTTTTTTCTTTTTTTTATTTATTTCTTATTGTATTAAATTACTATAAAATTACAAAAATTAATTATAAAATATTATTAAAAAAAAAATAAAATTAGAAATTAAAAAATAAAAATAAATTAAAACAAAAGTAAAAAAACAAAAATAAAAAAATCTTAATAAAAATTTAATTAATTTTCTTTACTCATATCTTCTTGTTTTGTTTGATCTGAAACAATTTGATCATTTACTACACTTGAATCTTTTTCTGGAGCATATTCACCTACAATTTTTACATCTTCAACTGTATAATAAGCTTTTTTATCATATTCCATTAAATAACCTATTAATTTTGATAAATCTTTTTTATGAATAATTACATGAATAGATTTAACTTCTCCATTAGGACCATCAACACCAAGAGCTGTAAAAGTATATTTTAATCTTCTCAAAGTTCCTACTAAATCTTTTGAATCCTTTGATGTAACTATTCTAACTATTACTTTTCCTATTAATATTTTTTGTTCTGCACATATTCCAACATAAGTTCCAACTGCAAAACCTAAACCATAAGCAATATAAGCTACAAAATTTGAAAGATTATCCATAATTCTAGTTATTGCAAGTAACCAAATAATTACCTCAAAAAAACCTAAAATTGCAGATAATAATTTTTCTCCTTTAGAAACAAAAATCAATCTAATTGTTCCTAAACTAACATCAACAATTCTTGCACAAAATATTAAAATTGGCAAAACCACATACATAAAAATTTGTTCTTGCATAAAAACACCTTAAAGATATTCTATTGCATTTGATTATAAAGATTTCTATAAACATTTAGTTAATCAGACCTAAACAACTGCAAAAATTTATAAAAAAACAAAAATAAATTCATTCATGGGAAAAAAAAGAATAATTTTTATTTCAATTTTTGTAATTATTATTATATTTGTAATATCTTTTTTAAGTGCAATTCCTAAAATAAAAGAAGAAATTATAAAAAATGAAATAAAAAAAGCAAATTATTGTGAAGAAGATTTAGATTGTATAGATGCAGGAAGTAAATGTCCTTTTGGTTGTTTTAATTATGTTAATAAAAATGAAGTTGAAAGAATTTCAAATTTAATAGAATCATATAATTCAAACTGTGTTTATGGATGTCTTCTTTGTGAAAATGTAAAATGTGAAGATAAAAAATGTATTCCAATTTGTGATTAATTATATTTAATTTAGTAAAATTTCTTTTTCTTCATTTTACTTTTTTCTTGTTATTTTTCTTATTTCTTTTTTTTCTTTTTGTATCTATTTTGTATTTCTTTAATATAATAAAAATTAAAATTACAATTTCTTTATATATTCATATGCACTATATGCAGCACTTACACCTTGAGAAACACTTGTAATTGCCTGTTTAAATTTGAAATTTGTAACATCTCCACTTGCAAAAAAACCACTAATATTTGTTTTTGAATATTCATCAATTATGATTTCATTTTTTTTATTTAATTTAACATTTAAATCTTTAACTAACTCACTATTTGGACTATTTCCAATATAAACAAAAACACCATCTAAATTTATCTTTTTTGAATTTTTATATTCGTTTTTTAAAATAATTTCTTCAACAAAATCATTTCCTTTTATTTCAATTAATTCATTATTATTAATTACCTCAATTCTTTTTTCTTTTATTTTTTGATTTAAAAGTTTTAAATTTTGATGTTCAGGATGGATTTCATTTTCATTATTTACTATGTAAACTTTTTTTGCATATTCTAAGATTAAAATAGCTTCCTTTATGGCACTATCTCCTCCACCTATCACTGCTACAATTTTATCTTTTATAAATGCAGCATCACAAAGTGCACAATAAGCAACGCCTTTTCCAAAAAATTCATTTTCTCCTTTTACATTTAATTTCTTTAATTTAGATCCTGTTGCTAAAACTACTGATTTTGATTTAAATGTTTTATCATCTAAATAAACAAAAAAATTCTTATCTTTTTTCTCTATTTTATTTACAATATCATATTCAATATCTAAATCATAATCCATCATATGATTTTCTAATAATTGAGTTAAACTTGATCCTTCTATTGAAACAAATCCTGGGTAATTTTCTACTTTCCCTGTTAAACTAAGCATTCCTCCTGGTTGTTCTCCTATTATCAAAACATTTAAACCTAATCTTGAAGCATACATTGCACATGAATATCCACTTACTCCCATTCCAATAACGATTAAATCATAATCTTTTTTTTCATTAGAAAGATAATTATATTTATTTCTAGAATCAAAAACTATTTTATCGTATTCTGTTTTTTCCATTTTTTTTCACTATTTATAAATATGTTTCAATATAAAAATTTTGCATTTATTTAATAATAATTTAATTAAAAAATATAAACATATTAAAAAAATAAATTAATAAAATAATAATGTAATAAAATAAAAAAAATAATAAATAAAAAAAATAATAAATAATAAAAACAATAAATAAAATAAATTAATTAATAATTTAATTAACAATTAAAAAAATTAATAAATAAAAAAATTAATAAACAAAAATAAAATCATCTAAGTAAATGAGGAGCAAACAACAAAATTAAACCAATTATTGTCATAACAATTCCTCCTATTAACTTACAATGTTTTGCATATTTTTGCGTAAAACCACTTCCCAAAGCAAAAGCAGCCATACTAAAAATTATTATGTGATCCAACATATAAAAAAACACATACAAAAGTATATACAAATAATGTTGTAATGTTGAAATACCACTTAAAGCTAATAATTGAGTATAAACTGCTGGAATCGCAGCAGAACATACAAATTCAATTGCATTTACAGCAAAAGCAAGACCTATTACTGAAAAAATAATTCCTATTGTTATTGGTTGTGCAATAATTCTTTGAATTTTATTCATAGTTTTTTCATGAGATTTTTCATCACCAACTTCACAAGTTAAATCTCCTTTTGTTGTAATCCATGTTTTTATATGTAAAATTCCACTTCCTACCGCAAATAAACCAATTATTAATGTAACAATTCCAATATATCCCATTACTAAAAATAAATTTAACCATGCTGTCATAAATAAAAAATACGAAACTGCTGAAGCTAAAACAAAACTTCCTACAACTAACCATATCTTCTTTTTACTTTTTTCTCCCATTAACATAGTTATTAAAAATATTAAAACCCATAAAGCACATGGATTAAAACCATCTATTAAACCTAATATAACTGTTAAAACAGGTAAAGACCATTTTGTTAAATCAACTTTTCCAAAAAATGGTAATTCATAATCTTCTAAACTTTGTTGAGTTGTTTCTTTTTCATCAGTTTTATATTCATCTCCTTTACATTGATCTACGCAATTATCTATTGCAGAAATTATCTTTTCTTTTGTTTGTAAACCAATTAAAGCATCCTTATTAATAAAAATTGCTGGGACTGCAAGCCTTGACAAATCAAGTCCTGCATCTCTTGCCATTTTATAAAATAAATCTGATCCTTTTTTGGTAGAAATATCATGCTCATACAAAACAACATCAGTTCTTTCATCTCTTATTTCATACATTATTGGTTTTTGTTGAGCACAAAAATGACATGTTGGAGAAAAAAAATAATTTATAACAACCTTATCTAAATCATCTTCAGAAATATTTCCTTGATTTGTTGATGTTTGTATAAAAGCAAATATACCAAGAACAATTAACAATATAAATAATACTAAATTAAATTTACTAGAAAAAAAACTTTTGATTTTTCTAAAAACAATATTTGATTCATTTTTATTTTTATATTTTTTATTTGATAATTTGTTTTTTTCATTTTTATTTTCATTATCTTTAATAATTTTGTTACTCACTTTTTTATTTTTTTTATTGTTTCCCATTTTTTTTCCTCATATTTTGGTTCATTTATTTCAACCTATTTTTTCCTTTTCTAACACTTCTAGACTTATTTTATCATAACAATCATTCTTTAATCTTTATTTACTTTTTATTATCTTAAAATAAAAAAAATAATTATGAGAAACTAAAAAACATAAAGATTCACAAACTTAAATTATTTTATAAATTTATATTTCTAAATATTTTTTCATTTCTTTTATATTATATCCTATTATAATATTTCCATCAACATCTAAAACAGGAATATTTTTTTGACCACTTTTTTCTATCATTTCATTTTTTGATTTTTCATCTTTAATTATATCAATTTCTTTAAATTGAATTTCATTTTTTTCTAAATATTTTTTTACCATTAAACAAAATGGACATCCCATAGATGTATACAAAATTACTTTTTTCATTTTTATCACAAATGCAATTTAATTATCTAAGTACTATAAACTTTCTTTTTTATTATATAAATTTTATTAATTTATATTTTTTCAATATTTTACATAAAAACAAATTAAAATTAAACAAAAATAAATATAATAAAATAAAATAAATATAAAAATAAATAAATATAAATATAAAAATAAATATAAATATAAATATAAAAATAAATATAAATATAAATATAAAAATAAATAATAATTATAATGATGATAATAATAAATATAATAAATTAAAAAAATTTATAAATTAAGATATATTATTAAAATATGAAAAATATGGAAAATGAAAATGTTAACTCACAAAATATTAACAATGATGATAATATTGTTAATATGGCAATTCACTTATTAGGACTTTTTACAGGATTTATTGCACCTTTGATATTTTTATTAATATCTAAAAAAGAAGAAGTAAAAAAACATGCAAAAATAGTTTTAAATTGGCAATTAACTCTTATGATATATTATCTTATTTCATTAGTAACATTAATAATTATTATAGGTGCCCTTGGATTTGCTGTTTTTGGAACTTTAAATATTATTTTTAGTATTGTTGGAATGTTAAAAGCAAACGATAGAATTCTTTGGGAATATCCATTATCTATTAGATTTCTTAAATAATTTAATTTTTTGATAATCTTTTTTTTATTTTTTTTATCTTATTTATTTCTCTTTTTATTTCTTTTTTTCTTATGTTTTTTATAGTATTTTTATAGTATTTTTATTTTATTATATGTTATAAATAATAAATAATAAATAAAATGAATAAAATAATAATATAGTTAAAAAAATTTATATACGTATCGGGATAAAAACACACAATATGAATACAAAAAATAATTCAAATAATAATATTGATAACAATTTTTCCACAACAAATACAGATAGTTCTTTTAATAATTTAAATAATATTAAAAGTAATAGTACTGATAATATTAATAATAATAATAATAACTCTGATAAAAACCAAAAAACAAAAAAAAATAAAAAAAAAATAGAGAAAGAAAAAATAAAAAAAACAGAAAAAGAAAACAAATCAAAAAACAAAATAAAATTAAAAGAAAAAATTAAAGATTCCAAAACAATAATAAAAAACACATTAAAAATTTTCAAATCAAATAAAGAAATATATACTCCAATTATTTACATGATAAACTTAAATATATTAATTGTTGTTTTATATTTTTTAAGTGCATACTCTCTTTTAATAATGGAAAATTATGAAATTGGTTATTTTTTTTTAATAATTAATTCTCTTTTAATTGTTCCTTTTAGTTTTTTTTATAGAACCAAACAATTGTCTAACATAAGTTTTATCACTTTTAACTTTCTAAAAGGAAAAAAAGAAAATTATAAAAACGCTAAAAATGAGACAAAAAAAGTTAATAAACAATTATTCTTCATTGCTTTTATTGATTTTCTAATATATCTTATTAAACCAAAATATGGAGAAAAGAAAAAAGGAATTTTAATGTCAATCCTTAATTTTTTTCTAAATTTTTCTGACAAAGTTATTGATGTTATTGAAAAATTTCTTATTCCAATCATAATTATAGAAAAAAAGAAAATAAAAGAATGCATAGATGAACTAAAATATCTAAAAGAAAATATTCCTGCAACATTAACTGGAATTTTTGTTTTTGATTTTTTAACAACTTTTTTCTTCGTAATATTTTCTTCAGTTTTATTTATATTCTTAACATTAATATCCTTAGTAATCTTTAACAATATGGAAATATTATATTCAACTTTAACACAAAAAGAATTTCTAATGGGAATTTTTACAAAATTAATAATTATCTTTTCTTTATTATTTTTACTAGGATATATACTAAAAACTATTGTAGATTCTATAAAAACAACTTATTTTACAATTTTTTATACAAACATTAAAAAACCATTAGAAATAGAATCAAATATAAAAAATGAAATTACAAATTATCTAATTAAAGAAAATTTTACTATAGACCCAGAGAAATTAATTTTAACTGAAAATCAAGATTATGTAAAAAAAAATGATGATAATTATTATAATGATTATTATGATAATTATAATAATAGTAATAGTAAAAATAATAACAACAATAATAATTTAAATAAAAAACAAGAGATAAATAAAATAATAAATGAAGAAAAAAACATTCCTAAAGAAATAAATAATGATAATAATATTAACGATAATGAAAATAATAACGATAATAATAATAATAATAATAATAATAAATATAATTTATTTTCTTTTTTAAAAAAGAATAATAACAAATCAAAAATTAATAATAATTATAACAATAATAATGAAAAAGAAATAATAAATAAAACTCAAATTAACAAAAAAAATCAAGTGGAAAATCAAATAAATAAAGATACTACAAATTCTGAAAATCTTAATAAAGAAGAAAAAAATAAAAATAAAGAAACAATAAATAAAATCTTAGGAATCAAAACATATAATCATGAACTTATTGATTACATTAAAAGATATCAAAACAAAGGATATACTAACCAAATAATTGAAGATTTTTTTGTTTCTAAAGGATATGATAGATTTGAAATTCAAGAAATAATAAACAAAAATAAATAATTCGACACTTAGTAGTAGTTTTTATATATAACTCATTTTTACATTAATTAATATGGTATATAATTATAGAAAAACAGAAATACTAACACTTGAAGAAATTACAAATTTATTATTAAATGAAGAAATTAGTATAGAAGAATCTGTTCAATTATGTAAAAAAATTAAAAAAGAAAAAAAACAAGAAAACGACGATTACAAAATCTTTATTGGAGACAATTCTGGTTCAATAATTGCATACGATGACAGTCAAAGAGAAATTGGATTTCTTGATTATTATCAATTTATTGACAATTTAAAAAAAAATGCAATTATTATAGAAAGAGTTCAATCATATGAGCAAAATATTGGCGTCTTTAAAAAGATGTTTAAAGAATTAAAAAGATATTCTCTAAAAAATAACATACATTATTTCTTATTAGAAGTAAATAATTCAAATATAAATGCTATAGAAATCTATAAACATTACAATTTTCAATTTACAAATTCTCCAGAAATAATTCCTTTAAAAAGTAATCTCACATCTTGGATGATATTACCTCTTGAAGATAGACTATAAAAATATATATACTAAATATGTTTTAAAATAATATGTCAAGATTAATAAAAAATACTTTTAAAATTATTGGTGCTTCACCAGGAACTTCAGTTTTTATCGGAGATCAAAAAACAAATGAAATAAAAATTTCTTTACTACAATATAATCAATCTGGTTTTTTAGAAAAAGAAATAAAAAATTTAAACGAATTAGAAAACATTGATGAAAAATCTTACATAAATTGGTTAAACATTGATGGATTACATGAAATAAAAATAATTGATTATATTGGTAAAAAATACAATATCCATTCACTTATAATTGAAGATATCTTAAATACACAACAAACACCAAAAATAGAAATATTCGATGATTATATTTATATTACATTAAAAATGTTCGATTTTAATGAAACAAAAGAATCAATAAATGTAGAACAAATTAGTTTAATCTTGAATGATAAAAATGTAATATCATTTCAAGAAAAAACTGGAGATATTTTTGAACCAATAAGAAAAAGAATAAAAGAGACCAGCAGCAGAATAAGAAAACTCGATTCTGATTATTTATTATATTCAATCATTGATATAATTGTTGATTATTATTTTTTAATTTTAGAAAAAATTGGTGATAAAATTGAAATTCTTGAAGAAGAATTAGTTATTGAACCAAAGAAAAATACATTAAAAGAAATCTATAAACTAAAAAGAGAACTTTTATTTTTAAGAAAATCTGTTTGGCCAATAAGAGAAAATGTTAACAAACTTGAAAAATCTGATTCCCAATTAATTAAAAAAAGTACATCTCCTTATTTAAGAGATTTATATGATCATAGTATTCAAATTATAGACACTATTGAAACAAGTAGAGATTTACTTGGTGGAATGCTTGATTTATATCTTTCAAGTATTAATAATAAAATGAACGAAATAATGAAAGTTTTAACTATAATTTCTACTATTTTTATTCCTTTAACTTTTATTTCCGGAGTTTATGGTATGAATTTTAAACATATGCCTGAGCTTGAATGGAAACTTGGATACTTTATTATTCTTGGAATTATGTTTTTGATTTCAATTTTTATGTTGTTTTTTTTTAGAAAAAAGAAATGGTTATAGAAATTTAAAATGTTAATAATAAATTTTTAAATTATTTGAAAAATATAATTATAAAATAAAATCTATCATATAATTTTTAAATACATTAAGTTTATCTAATAATAGATTTTATGGAAATTAATTTAAAAAATAAAGAAAATGATTATAATAATATAGATTATAACAATTTTAAGAAAAATAAAAACACCAATAATATTGACATCAATAAAAAAAATGACCAAAAAAATTATAATAAAGAAAATTATAATGAAAAAGATTATAATGAAAAAAAATATGATGTAATCTTTATAACTGCACAATATCATGATGATCATCCTCTTTGTGCAACAGAAATTTTAAAAAGAATCGTAGAAGATAATGGATTTTCTATAAAAATAATTGAGAAACCAAAAAATGATAATGATTATTTAAAATTTGGAAAACCAAATCTTGCTTTTTTTGTAACTTCTGGACCAATTGATAGCATGTTAAATAATTTTACACCATTAAAAAAAGATAGGAATGAAGATAAATCACAAACTAAAACTGACGTCCCAAATAGGGCAATAATCAAATATTGTAATGATTTAAAAAGATTGTTTAAAGATAGTTACATAGTAATTGGAGGAATTGAAAGTTCTCTTAGAAGATTTGCACATTATGATTATTGGGAAAACAAAATAAGAAAATCAATACTTCTTGATTCAAAAGCAAACATCTTAGTTTATGGAAATGGTGAAATTCAATCTGTTGAAATATTAAAAAGATTAAAAAACAAAGAAAATATGATTGGAATAGAAGGCACATCAATTTTATCAAAAGATCTTCCAAATAATACTATTTTACTTCCAAGTTTTAAAGAAGTTTTTGAAAATAAAGAAAAATTTATTGATATGCAAAAAAAACTTAGTGTTTACTTTAACTTAGCTCAAGAATATGATAATAATTATATAATTCAATTTAAATATCCAAAATATACTAGTGAATATTTAGATTATATTTATTCTCTAGATTACACAAGAAAATTACACCCAAAATCTCAACTTAAAATGGCTCAATTTTCAATAGTAACTCATAGAGGATGTATTGGAAATTGCAATTTTTGTTCAATTGCTATGCATCAAGGATCTAAAATAATTTCAAGAAGTGAAGAAAACATACTAAAAGAAATAGAAAAAATTACAAAAATGAAAGAATTTAAAGGAATAATTGATGATCTTGGAGGTCCTAGTGCAAACATGTATAAAATGGATTGTAAAATTAATTGTTTTAATAACTGCATTACTTGTAATAAATTAAATAGAAGTCATCGTGAAATAATTGAATTACTAAGAAAAGCAAGAAATATAAAAGGAATAAAAAAGATATTTGTAAGAAGTGGAATTAGATATGATTTAGCTATTGAATCCGAAGAATACATTGAAGAAATTTCAAAACATCATATTTCTGGTGTTTTAAAAATAGCTCCTGAGCATTTTTCAAATGATGTATTAAAATTAATGAATAAAGAAAGTTTTTCATTTGACAAATTTAAAAATAAATTTGATAACATAAATAAAAATAAAAATCAAGAATTAAAATATTATATAATGATAGGACATCCTGGAGAAAATAAAAAAACAATAAATGAATTAATTGAAAAGAGTAAAAAATTAAAAAATATTGAAAGTTTTCAATTTTTTACTCCAACCCCTATGAGTAATTCTACATGTATGTATTACACTGGAAAGGATTTAGATAAAAATGATATTGATGTAATCTACTCTTTTAAAGAAAAAAAAGAATTTAAAAGAAAGTTCTTAAAAACAATAGAAGAAGTTCAAAATCAAAATAAAAAAAGTAATAATAGTAATAACAATAATAAAGAAAATAATAACTATTATTAAAAATAATTAATGTTTATTGGCATTTTTATAATTTTACTAGTTCTTTTTTTTTCTTCTGAAAGTGGAATCCATTCATATAATAAGATTTCTATTGGTCTCCAAAGACTAACCCAAGCCCCTACAAATAACCCTTCAGAAATTATATTTGTTAAAATACTTTCTTTAAATAAATAACCAAAAACACTTGAAATTACTATAAAAAAAATAAAAATAAATCCAGCAATACCAAAAGTTCTTTTCCCTTTTCTTAACCTTCTTTTTAAATGTAAACAAGATTCTAAATAATTATATTCAAAATGGTTTTTTATTGCTTTTTTTACAACATTTTCCTTTAGTAATCCATTTAACTTTTCTGGTATAAAAATTTCTAATTTAACATCATTTTCATCTCCAAATATCTTTATTTGATTATCAATCATTGCTGAAATTTTAGAATTTAATTCTCTTTTATTTATAGGATTTGGATCATTTACGTTAAATAATTCTTCTATTGAATGAATCTTTATTTCTATTAAATAATTTCCCTCTCCATCTTTTTTATAATGTGTTAATATTGCAGTCTCCATAATAATCAACATAAATTCTAACGAATATATGATAATAAAAAATAAACTTCAACATTTATAAATATATATAGTCTTTATACAATTATTATCAAAATATTGTTAATGTTGAAATGGAGTTCTTAATAATAAAACAGATTTTTCATCTAATCTTTTATTTGGTAAATATTTTTCTGTACATTTTTTAAAATCATTAATAGTAATGGAATCTATTTCTTCGTTTATATTCCCTATTCTTACTTTATCATCTAAACTTAATTCTATTGCAGAGATTTTTCCATCAATTGAATCAAATATATTTGAAAAAGAAAATTGTGATCTTCGTTTTAACAATTCTAATGTTTCTTCAGTTATTGGCTCTTCTTGAATTTTTCTCATTTCATCAAAGATATAATTTATTGAATCATTTGCATGAAAAGCTGTTATATTCGAATTTAAAACAATTCTTCCTTTACATAATGATTCTGATTGAAAATTTAAATTATAGATTTTCTTATTTCTTTCTAATAAATCTTTTTTAGAAACTGGGATATCATCTCTTATTAGAATTTCTTTTATTATACTACTTATCAAATAATCTCTATCAAATTTATTTGAAAAAGGTATACCTAATCTTAATTGAGCTATACTAGAAACAGGATTACATGGATTTAATAATTCTGGAGCTAAAGATTTTAATTCTTTTTTACTAAAATTTTTTAGATCAAAATTACATTTTTGAGTACTTTTTCCTGAACTTATAAATGAAAAAGATTCATTAACAATGTCTTCTATATTTTTTGGTAAATTTCCTACTAAAATCAACTGAGAATTATTCCCAACATATTTTCTTGAATGAAAATCTCTTAGTTGTTCTTGATTTGTTGAAGAAATAACATATTCATCACCAAAATCTATCTTTAAAAATGGTGATTCTTTACCATAAAATGCTTCATCAAATTTTAATTCATCAATAAAGAGTGGATCTCTTTTTTTCATTTTCATATATTTTAATACTTTTGATTTTTCTGAATTTATTAATTCTTTATCTGAAAAATCTTGATTAAAAATTTTTGAAGATATATATCTTAAAAATGATTGTGTTTCTCTTGGAGTAAATCCTAATTTATATTCAGTTTTGTCAAAAGAAACTAAAGATTTTAAAGTTCCATAAGCAAATCTTAAAGAATTTTCTTCATCTTCTGATAAATCAAATGGAGTTGAAGAAGCAATTGTTCTTTCTAATAAATAAGACAAACCCTGTTCTCCAGAATCTTCATTTGAAATTCCACTCATAATTCTAAATTTTCCTTTTATTGCTTGTGTATCTGTATTTCTGTATGCAAAAGTTAAACCATTTTCTAATTTAACTACATTAAATTGACCATTAAAATTATCCATCTAATGATGGATATATGTTTTATTTATAAACTTTTTCAATTGTTGTGACTACAAAGTAACACATATTCTAAAAAAGTAGTACTTACAACTAATGAAACAAATTTTTAAATAATACTAATTATAGTTTATCATAGATAATAATATAATAATTATAATATAAAAATAATAAATATATAATTAATATAAATAATATAATAGGTAAAAAAAATGGATCCAACAATTTTTATAGAATTAAGCAAAATATTAGTAGTAACGGTAATTGTAACAGCAATAATAAGAGCACTTAAACAACCTGCACTTATTGGATATATTATTAGTGGTATAATTTGTGGACCTTATGTCTTAAATTTTATAAATTCTACTGATACTTTATCAACATTTTCACAAATCGGAGTTGCTTTACTTTTATTCTTTGTTGGATTAAATTTAAATCCAAAGGTAATAAAGGATGTTGGGAAAATATCTCTTATTACAGGACTTGGACAAGTATTCTTTACCACTGGAGTTGGGTTTTTAATTGCAAAAATAATAGGTTTTAGTACAGTTAGTGCTTTATATTTATCAGTTGCTTTAGCTTTTAGTAGTACGATAGTAATAATGAAATTACTTTCTGATAAAAATGCACTTGAATCATTATACGGAAGAATTTCTGTTGGTTTTTTAATTGTTCAAGATTTTGTTGCTATTTTAATTTTACTTGTTATCTCTTCTTTAAGTAATGGTGCTAATTTAACTTCAATGGCTATAAAAACAGTACTTATGGGAATTGGTGGTATGGGTATTTTATTTCTAATAACAATATATGTTCTTCCAAAATTAACTCAAATTATTGCTAAATCTCAAGAATTTTTATTATTATTTTCTCTTTCATGGTGTTTTGCAATAGCATCTTTATTTCATTATATTAATTTTTCAATTGAAGCAGGTGCTTTACTTGCTGGACTAACACTTTCAATGTCTCCTTATCATTTTGAAATAAGTTCTAAATTAAAACCTTTAAGAGATTTTTTTTTGATATTATTTTTCATTATGCTTGGAGCTCAAATGACTTTTACAAACATGTTAGCAAACTTAGGAAGTATAATTGGACTATCTTTTTTTGTATTAATTGGTAATCCATTAATAGTTATGGCATTAATGGGATTTTTTGGATATACACTAAGAAATAGTTTTATGGCAGGGCTTACCGTAGCACAAGTTAGTGAATTTTCTTTAATTGTTATTTCAATGGGATTAAGCGTTGGACATGTTACTCAAGAATTATTGTCGATATTAACTGCAATTGCTTTAATAACATTTGCAGGATCAACTTATATGATAATTTATTCAGAAAAAATTTATCCATTTGTTGCAAAATATTTTTTCTTTTTTGAAAAAAAAGGTAAAAAAGTTGATGAACATAATTATCAAGAAAATGATGAACATGATATCATATTATTTGGTTATAATAGAACTGGATTTGATATTGTTGAATCACTAAAAAAGAAAATGAAAAAATTATTAATCATAGATTATGATCCACAAGTAATAAAAAATCTATCAATGGAAGGATATGATTGTAGATATGGAGATGCTAATAATTCTGAATTTTTAAATGAAATAAATTTTGTTAAAGCAAATATGATAATATCAACTGTTCCAAATATTGAAACAAATTTACTTTTAATAAACAAAATAAAGGAATTAAATAAAAATGCCTTAATAACTGTTGTAGCAAATCAAATAAATGATGCTATTAAATTATACAAAAGTGGAGCAACATATGTCATCATGCCACATTTTTTAGGAGGAAAACATTTTTCAACAATGCTTGAAAGCTACGAATCAAATCCTGGAAAATTTCTAGAAGAAAAATTATCTCATATAGATTACATCATAAAAAAAAAGAAACAAGATATGAATCTATTAGATAATAATCTTTAAATTTTATTCTTTTATTTCTATTTATTTTATTTTACGTATTTTCATCTTATAAAATATTATAAATTTATAAAATATTTTTATTAAAAATCTAATTTGTTTAATCTTTTAAATTATTAAAAATTTAAAAAATAAATGAAAAATAGAAAACATAAAAATAAAAACATAAAAATAGAAATAGAAAAATAGAAATAGAAAAATAAATAAAAAATGTAAAAATGAAAAATATAAAAAAATAACAAATACTTAATTCTTCACAAGATAATTAAAGAAAGAAAATCAAATCGAAAACAATAATATAAAATATAAATTAAAAAAAATAGTAAATTATAATATAAAAAAATAATAAATAAAATAATAATTAAAGAAAAATTAAAGAAAAAAATAAAACAAAAATTCTAAAAAAAATATAAAAAAAATAAAAGAAAAAGATAAAATAAAAGATAAAAAATTAAATCTTTAAAATATAAACAGATGATATTTTATCTCCATCATTTAACTTTACAAGTCTAACTCCTTGAGTACTTCTTCCTATTATTGACATTTGATTTGAAAATATCCTAATAGCTTTTCCTTGTTTTGTTAATATCAAGATTTCATCTTCATCACTTACACTTCTAACATCGACAACTTTTCCAGTTTTCTCTGTTACGTTAAGATTTCTTATTCCTTTTCCTCCTCTGTGAGTATGTCTATATTCTTCAATTGCAGTTCTTTTTCCATAACCATTTTCTCCAATTGTAAATAAACATGAACCTTTCTCACAAATTCCCATTGAAACAACTCTATCTTCATAAGCAAGTCTAATTCCTATAACTCCTTTTGCAGTTCTTCCCATTGCTCTAACTTCTGTAGAATTATAAACAATAGCTTGTCCTAAAGATGTTGTCATGAATATATCACAATCTTGTGTTTCATCTATTATTTTTACTGAAATTAAATAATCATCTTCTAATCCTATTGCTATTTTTCCATTTGATTGAATTGATTCAAAGTGTGATAAATTTACTTTCTTAACAAAACCTCTTCTTGTTGCAAACATAACAAATTTATTTTCATCTGTAAAATCTTTTTTGTCAACTTTTAAGATATTTGTAATTGTTTCACCTGGACCTAATTTCATTAAATTTATTGCAGGTTTTCCTTTTGCAATTCTTGAAGATTCTGGTATCATATATGTTTTTAAAGAATATACTTTACCTAAATTTGTATAAAAATGCAATATATCATGAGTATCTGCAACAACTACTTCATTAATGAAATCATCTTTTTTAAGATCACCAGCACTAATACCTTTTCCTCCTCTGTGTTGTGATTGATACAATTCTAATGGCATTCTCTTTAAATAATTTGCATCTGTTAATGTTATTACATATGTTTTATTTTCAAGAAGTTCTTCAACATTGAAATCTCCCATTGCAGTTGTTATTTCAGATTTTCTTTCATCTCCAAACATTCCATCAATTTCTTCTAACTCTTGTTTTATAATTGAATCTATTTTTTTAGAATCAGCAAGTATTGATCTTAATTCTTCAATTAATTTCATTAAATCATTAAATTCTTCTCTTAGTTTTAAAGTCTCTAAATTTGTTAATTTTTGTAATCTCATTTCTAAAATTGCTCTTGCTTGTTCATCATCAATTTCAAAATTTTTTATTAAATTATCTTTTGCAATATTTGCATCTTCAGATTCTTTTATTAATTTTATTGCTAAATCTATATTATCTAAACATTTAATTAATCCTTCTAAAATGTGAGCCTTACTCAAAGCTTTTTTAAGTTCATACTCTGTTCTTCTAACAACAATTAATCTTCTATGTTTTATAAATTCTACAATTAATTCTTTTAAATTTAATACTTTTGGTGTATTATTTACTAAACATAAATTTTGAATTCCTATTGATGTTTTTAGTGCAGAATGTTTTAATAAATTATTCATTACAAATTCAGCATTTGAATCTCTTTTAATTTCTATTACTATTCTAATTCCTTCTCTGTTTGATTCATCTCTTAAATCTGAAATTCCATTAACTACTCCATTTTTTACAAGATCTGCAATTTGTATAACTAATGTTGATTTATTTACTTGATAAGGAATTTCTGTAACAATTATTGCTTCCTTTTTTCCTATTTCTTCAAAATGATATTTTGATTGAATTGTAACAGACCCTCTTCCTGTCCTATACATTCTCATTAATCTTTCATCTTTGAAAATAATTCCTCCTGTTGGAAAATCTGGACCTCTTACGTATTTTAACATTTCATCTATTTCTACATCTTCATTTTCTAAAAATAATTCAATTGCTTTATTTATTTCTTTAAAGTTATGAGGAACCATATTTGTTGCCATTCCTACCGCAATACCACTTGTTCCGTTTATTAATAATTGTGGAATTCTTGTTGGTAAAAATTCTGGTTCTTTTAATGATCCATCAAAGTTATCTCTAAATTCAACAGTTTCTTTGTCGATATCTGCTAACATATATTCTGTTAATTTGTCCATTTTTACTTCTGTGTATCTCATTGCTGCTGGACTGTCTCCATCAATTGAACCGAAGTTTCCTTGACCATTTACTAGTTTATATCTTAATGAGAAATCTTGAGCCATACGAACCATTGCATCATAAACTGCAGTGTCTCCGTGAGGATGATACTTACCTAATACTTCTCCTACAACTCTCGCACTTTTTTTGTAAGGTTTATTATAATTTAATCCTAATTCACTCATTGAATAAAAGATTCTTCTGTGAACTGGTTTTAATCCATCTCTTACATCTGGAATTGCTCTTCCTACAATTACAGACATCGCATAATCCAAATATGATTTTTTCATTTCTTTTGTTATAGAAACATCAATGATTCTTCTATCGTCGTCTTCCATATAATATAAAAAAAAGCTCCTTTCTTTTTAAAGTTTTATCGTAAATTTAAATGACAATCATTGGTCATTGGACGCTCTCTAATACTATTTATATTGATATTAGGCTTTTTTAACTTAAGTAAAATGATATACAAAATTGTTAGATGTCCTCATTGCAAAAAAATGGTAATGACAACTTCAGAAAAAATATTTAAATGCATGTTTTGTGGGCATATAAAAAAAATGGAAAATTTAAATGTTGAATATTCATCAATGGATCCAACACTTGCTAGAAATTTTATGAAATCAAGAAAAAGAGACATACATTTTGAGAAATTTGATGATGTTTGGATAAATTAATTATTATCTAAATTTAATAAATATTATTAATAATCATATAATTATTAAAGATATTCAAATAATAAAATAATAAAACAATAATTGTGTCACTCTACAGGGATAAATTTATATACTATTAATATATCTTTTATAATTATAATAATTTTATGATAAGTTGATAATAATGTCTTTAGAAAATAAAATGGAAAATATCTTTTCAATCTCTGAAAAGGATTTAAAAAAAGATGGAATTTTGTATACAATAGAAGAGATAACTCAATATATTAAACAATTAAAAGAAGCAAAAGTAGAATTAAAAGGTAAATATAAAGCTGCAACATACGGACAAGGTTATGCGTTTCCTGAAGTAGAGCCAATAGGTAATAAAATCAAAATTAATAATCTTATAAATAATATTGAAAAAAATGATTATTTATCTCAAAAAGAAAATGAAGATATTTTATATGAAACAGGAAGGAGTATAAATTCATTTAAAACTCTTATAGGAATAGGAAATAGAGAATTGAAAAAAATAGATAGGAAAAAAAAAATACTTGAAGAATTATATTTTGAAAAAAATACATTTGAAATAGGTAAAATAGGAAATAAATATTGCTTAAAAACTAATGATAATCATCCTATTATAATTTATTACAAAAATAAATATTATCAAATATCAACAACAAACAAATTATTGCCTTTAGAAATAAATAAGATTAATGTAGATATTTCTTTTAATCTTGAAAATTTAACTTCTGGAGATGAATTAGAAAATCGTCGAGAATTGTATATATATGGAACAGAAGATAAAAAAGAATTACAAAAATCTAACACAAATAATATAGATATATATACTAGTGCGGAATTAATATCTTATAATAGTGAAAAACCTATTTTTCTAATTGAATCAATGATTATTCCTGAAGAAAAAACTGAAGAATTAAATCAGATTCTTAAACAAACTCTAAAAGGAAATCTTATTGTAGGAAGAAAAAATAATAAAAATTTAACATCTTTAGAGGATTTATTATTAGATACTAAGGAAAACGAAATAAAAAAAAATAAACAAAAAGAAAATGAATTTAAAAAACAAAATACATACACTCCAAATAGAGAAGGTAAAGATTTTCTTTTATCAATGCGTCCTGATGAAATATTTGAAGGAAGTATTTGTGGTGATGGTTTCTTTTATGATGCATATAGATTTGGAGATATAGTTATTGCAGAATTTGATGCAACTGAACATGCTACATATGTGTTAAGTGCTAAAGAATTTAAACCAAAAGATTATATTACAAGAAAAGAAATAAGAAAAAATCCTGACCTATATTTTGAAAGATTTTATCATACTGATTTCTGGAAAGAAAAAATAATAGATTATATTGAATTAAGTAGAAGTAAAGATTTTAGATTTTATGAAATAAATCCAAATCCTAAAATAAATTAATTTTTTTATTTTTTCTTTATTTTACAAATGAAAAAACCCTCAGTATCATTATTATGAGGATAAATTCTTAAAACATTTTCAATTCTTTCATCTAATTTTTTCCCTTCGAATTCTAAAATTGGTTTGCCTTTTGTAATTGATGGTAATTCTATTTTTTCTATTTCAATATTTTTATATTTTTTTAATAAAAAATCTATTACAAATTCGTTTTCTTCTGGTTCTAAAGAACAAGTACTATAAACTAATGTTCCACCTATTTTTAAAATATTAAATGCTACATCAATCAATTTATATTGTGCTTTTTGCATTCTTATAATTGCTCCTTTATTCCAAATTTTTAATGTGTTTGTAGATTTTCTAATTGTTCCACTTCCACTACATGGGGCATCTAATAAAACTTTATCAAAAAATCCATCTTCTGATGTAATATTTTTTTCATCAGATTTCATATTTTCATAAACAAAATTATTTGACCATGATACTTTTTTTAAACTATCTTTATTTGATTTGTGAATCTTTAATTTTTCTTTATTATCATTCTTTATCATGTTTCCAAAAAAAATACCATTCATGTTTGTTATTATTGTGTTTTTTATTCCACATCTACTAATGTTAACTTTTAATGAACCCAATCTTGAAAAGGATAAATCATTTGAAAAGATAAGACCTTCATTTTCCATCATTGCAGCAATTTGTGTAGTTTTTGAACCTGGAGCTGCTGCCATATCTAAAACAATTTCACCTGGTTTTGGATCTAAAACAATAGGAGGAATCATTGATGCTGCTTCTTGAACATAAATAAATCCCATTTTATGTAACATTAGATTTCCTACATCTTTTCTTGTTTTTCCTCTTATATAATATGCATCTTTTGCAAAAGGAATTTCTTCTATCATCCATTCATCTGATAATTTTTCAATTATGTTAGAATCAGCTTTTAATGTATTTACTCTAATACATCTATCTAAATATGAGAAATTATATTTCATAAATTTTTGATATTCTTCTTGTCCTAAAATATTTTCAAATCTATTTATGAAATCTTTTCTTAAATCTTTTGAATCATAATTAAAAGAAACTAAGTCGTGTTGTAATTTTGTTCTTATTACCATTATATATCTTAGAATAAATAGAAATATATAAATTTAGACCCTTAAACTAACAACTTTACTTATGTTTTCTTTTTGATTCATGGTTACACCAAATAAATAATCTGCTTGCTTTATAACACCATCATTATGACTAATTACAATATATTGTGCATTTTTTGAATATTTTCTAACTAATTGACCCAATTTCTCTGCGTTTTTTTTATCTAATGCAGCATCAACTTCATCCATAATATAAAATGATGCAGGGTTAAATTCTTGAATAGCAAAAACAAAAGCTAAAGCAGTCATTGTTTTTTCTCCACCAGATAAAGATCTAATATCTAAAAATTTATTTCCTGTTATTTTTACTTTAATTAATAAACCACCGGCAAATGGATCATTACTATCTTCTAATTCAAGATAAGCTTCTCCTTTTGTTAATAACTCACCAAATAATCTTTTAAATTTTTCTTGTATGACTTCGTATGTTTTTAAAAATTCATATCTCTTTTTTGTCTCAATTTCGTTCATTATTATTAAAATTTCTTCTTTTTCTACTACTAGTTTATCTTTTTTAACAATTAATTGATCAAATTTTTCTTTTATACTATCATAAACTTCAAGAGCTCTTAAATTTACTGTTCCTAAATTTCTAATAATTCCTTCAATTTTATTTAATTCTTTTTTTAATTCTCTTAAATCAGAATCTTTATATTCATTTTCTATTTTCTCAATTTTTTCTTTTGATTCTATATTTAATTGATTTATTTGTTCTTCAAATCCTGCAATTCTTCCTTTTACAGAAGCTAAGTTTATTGAAAGTGTATTTAATTCTAATTCTGTAACTTTTAGAAATTCTGATGCATCTTCTTTTTCTTTTTCTAAATTTGCTATTTCTTCTTCTAATTGAGTTCTATGTAAAATTAAATCTTTGAATTTTTTCAAAAAGTCTTCAGATAATTTTAATTTTTCATTTAATTCTTTTGTCATTTCATCAATTGAAATTTCTAATTCTTTGATTTCTTTTTTAAATCCAATGTTTTCTTTATTTTGATTTAATACTATTTTTTCAATGTTTTTTAACTCTGGAGATAATATATTTTCAATTTGTAATATATTATTTTTAATTCTATTTTGAATGTTATTTAATTCTTCTTTTAATTGTTCTTCTTTTGTTTTTAATGCATTTAATTCTGCTAATTTTTTAGGATCTTTTATATCTGTTAATTTATTTCTCAAATCTTGTTTTTCTATTTTTAAATTAGCTAGTTCTCTATTTCTTCCACTTATTTGCATTACAATTTCATCAATTTTTTCGTCTATTTCTTCTAATTTGTTCTCTAAATCTTTTCTATCTTTTTCTTCTAATCCAAAATTTTCTTCAATATGAAGTGATTTTTCTATTTTAATAATTTCTCCTTCTAATTCTGCTTTGTTTTGTCTTAATTTTAAAATTTCTTCTTCTATTTGTTGTTTTTTATTTTCCAAAGATGATATAATTAGTCTTGTGTCACTTAATTCTTTTTCAATTCTTTGTGCATTATCATTCGATTCTTTTTCTGAAAATCCAACTCCAACTGATTCTCTTCTAAATCCTCCACGCATTGCACCTGTTCCTTCAACAACATCTCCATCAATTGTAACCATTCTTAATCTTCCAATTCCTACTTTTTGAGCTACTGTTAGATTTTCAACTACAATTGTGTTTCCAAAAACATGTCTAAAAATAACATCTAAACTTTTATTAAATGTAATTAAATCATATGCTCTTCCTATTACTCCTGGTGTTGTTAAAATCGATTTATCTACTTCTATTGGAGAAGCTCTAATTTTGTTAATTGGTAAAAAAGTTGCTGTTCCTAATTTTAATCTTTTCAAATCTGAAATTAATTCTTTTGCATCTTCATCTGTTTGTACAACTATGTTTTTTAACTTTCCTCCTGCTGCAACTTCTAAAGCAGTAGAATATTGTTTTTTTACATTTCCAAGCTCACTTACAATACCTATTATATTTTGATTTCTTTGTTTTTCTTTCAAAATATGACTTATAGCTCTATCTTGTGCCAAATGTGCTGATACAATATTTTGTTGAGCCATTGCTTTTGAATAATCTTTTTCTAAAGAAATCATTGTTTGTCTTGCATTATTTAATTGAGCACTAATTGAAGAATCTTCATTTATTATTTTATTAAGTTTTAAAGTTTTTTCTTTAAAATCTTGTCTTATTGATTTTAATTTTTCAAAATCTTCTTGATTTTTATCTTTAATTTTATTTACTCTTTCTTGATTTTCGTTGAAATTATTTATTTGAATTTCTATTTTATCTTTTTCTCTTAAAAGATCTTGTTGACTTACTCTTAATTCATTAATTTGATTTGTGATTATTTCTATTTTTTCATCTAATTTATCAACTTCTTGTTCAATATCTGAAACATTTTTTATATTATTTTTTTTGTTAAATTCTTCAATTTCTTCTTTGTTTTTAAAAATTGAATCTTCAACTCTTTTTTGGTTTAATTGCAAACTAGAAACTTCTTTTTTTAGCAATTCAATTTTTCCACCAATTTCTTTAGTTGATGTTTCTAAACTTTTATCTCTATCTTGAATTTTAATAATTTCATTTTGACATATTTCAAGTCTATTTTTATTTTTCTCGATTTCTACTTTAAGAAATTCAATTCTTTTATTTATTTCAGATTCTGATGCTGTTCCTTTTGAATCAATTTCATTGTTTATTTTTTTTATTTCTTCTTTTTTATCAATAATTGCTTGATACATATCTTTTATTTTATTTTGTAATTCTTCTTTTTTGTTTTCTAATGTTTCTTTTTTCTTAAAATTTTTTTCTTCACTTTTTAATATTTCTTGAATTTCTTTTTGTAAAATTGAATATTTTAATTCTTTTGATTTCTCATCAAGTTGGATAAATTTTTCTGCTTCATCTCTTTCTACTTTTAATTCGTCTAAGTGAGTTTTTCTTTCTGCTAAAATAACATCTGTTTCTTTTAAATGATTTTCAACTTTCTCAAGTTCTGACATTGCTTTGTCTTTTTTATCATCATATACACTAATTCCTGCAATTTCATCTACGATTTTTCTTCTTTCAATTGGACTCATGTCAATAATTCTAATGATATCTCCTTGTAATATTATATTATAACCGTCAGGATCTATTCCTGCTTTTGAGAATAATGTAACAATTTCTGCTCTTGTTGATCTTTTGTCATTGATTTTATAAATAGATGTTCCGTCTTGCTTTACCATTCTTGAAACTTTTATTTCATCATCATCAATAGGAAATTCTTTTTCATAATTTGAAAAGAAAATTGAAACTTCAGCACTAGGATATGGTTTTTTTGTTTTTCCTCCGTTATAGATTAGATTAGAACTTTTTTCTACTCTCATTGATTTTGCAGAACTTTTTCCAAGTACAAAACATATTGCATCCATTACATTACTTTTTCCTGAACCGTTTGGACCAATTACTGTATTGAAAGTTTTTCCATAAACCAATTCTGTTTTTTCTGCAAAGGATTTAAATCCTTTCAATTCTAATTTAAGAATTCTTGTCATTGATTAAATTTGTTTTTAATTGTTTATATTATTTAATTGTCTCTAAAAAGTTACATGTTATATAAATCTTAGTTAAAAGATAAGAAAAAAATATAATAAGAAAATAAAATAAGAAAAATGAAAGAAATGAATTAATGAAATATAAATGAATTAAAAAATAAAATGAAAAATAAAATGAAAAATAAAATGAAAAATAATTAATCTTATTTGAATGGATTAAAATCAGTTTTTCTTAGATTAATTAATGGAAGAAATAAATTGTCTGGTAAATTGTCCCATGAAAACCAATCCCATTTTAAACACTTATCTGGTTCCATAATTTCAATAGTTCCCTTGTCATATTTTGATTTAACAAAAATTGTAATATAATGTTTATTTTCTTTTTCAAAAATATCATTTGTTAATGCTGCAAAAACTACATCTTTTATTTCAATTCCAACTTCTTCTTTTACTTCTCTTTTTGCACAGTCTTCAAAAGATTCAAAAAATTCCAAATGACCACCTGGTAAACTCCAAGTTCCACTTCCATGTGAATTTATCCTTTGTCCCATCAAAACTTTTCCTTCATTTAAAACAAAAACTCCAACACCAACTTTTGGTCTTTCCATATATTCTTTAAAGTTTTATACTTTATATT
>JAQUVJ010000001.1:111110-125815 GCA_028693395.1 Candidatus Nanoarchaeia archaeon
AAAAGATAAAATAAAAAATTAATTTTTTATTGCATCTAATATTCCAACAAAATTAACTTTTTCATTTGGTAAATCTTTTTCGTTAATTACAATCTTTGGAACATATTGAACATTGTACTTATTAGATAATTCTGGAAAACTATTTGCTTCAATTACATGAACATTGAAATTACTATAATCATTTCCTAATTTATATCCTAAATAAGCTGCTGGTGGACAATGTGGACATGTAGGTGTTACAAAAACTTTTAAATCAACTTTCTTGTCTTTGTTTGTATCTAAATATTCTCTTAACATTTTTTCTTCAGGATTTGATTCAAATGAATTATTTGCAGTATCAACTAATAAATCAAGAATTGCTCCAAATTCATAACCTGCTGGAACTCCATGAAATTCAATTACTCCTTTTGTTGTGTCAGAATAAAATTTTGCAAGCGGTTTGTTTTCAATATTATCAGTTTTTTCATTAATTATTATTTTTTCATTTAATTCTTTTATTTCTCCTAAAATACCTTTTAATACATTTGATTCTTCATTTTCATTTAAATATAAATCAATGTAAATTTTATTTTCTATAGCTTCTAATCTTTCTTTTACTTGTCCTTTCATATTTTCGTCTAAATACATTTTCATACCTTTTTTATTATAATTTATTAATTCTTATTTAATTGCTTTTGAATTGAATGTACACATATTGCTCCTTCACTTGCCGATGTAACTAATTGCTCAAAATGTTGTGATGCATTAGTTAAATCTCCTGCTGCATAGATATATTCATTTGATGTTTTTTGTGATGAATCAACTATTACAAATCCTTTATCATCAAACTCTACATTTGTGTTTTTTAATAATAATGTATTTGGAATATTTCCTATTTCAATAAAAATACCATTTAATTCAACTTTTTTTCCAGATTTTAAATTAATTTTTTCTACTGAATCATTTCCAACTATTTCTTTAACTTCATCTTCTAAAATGAATTCAATATTAGATTTTTCTTTTGCTTTTTTTATCCACATATCTTCAGCTCTAAATTCTTTTCTTCTATGGATCAAAAAAACTTTTTTTGCTATATCTGAAAGATACAAAGCTCCTGTTAATGCAGCATCTCCTCCTCCTATTACTGATACAATTTTGTCTTTAAAAAAAGCCCCATCACATGTAAAACAATATGAGAGTCCTTTACCATAATATTTTTCTTCATTTGGAATTGACAATCTTTTTCTTTTTGAACCTAATGCATAAATTAAATATTTTGATTTAATGGTTTTATTATTTTTTGTTTTCAATTCTATTTTATATTCTTCATTTTCATTAAAATTTATTTCAACTACATCATCAATTAATTTTTCTACTCCTAAATAATTTAGTTGTTTTTCAAAATTTGATGATAATTCTTGACCTGTTATTGAGGAAAAACCTGGGTAATTTTCTATTCTATGTGCATCTTTAATTAAACCTCCGATTTCACTTGAAATTAAAAGTGAATTTATTGCATATCTTTTAAGATAAATTGAAGCACTAATCCCCGCAATTCCTCCGCCTAAAACAACTACATCGTATTTTTCATTTATTTCTTTTTTAGAATGAATAGAGCTAATTACAAATTCCATATTGTTGAATATATACTAAGTCATATAAATATTTTATTAAAGATTTTTTGATTCTTTAATTTAAATTTTTTAAGATTTTACTAATTTAAAAAAATAATATAATAAAGATTTAGAAGATAAATTAATTTTAATCGTTAACATAAAAAATAAAAAAATAAAAGAAAAAATAAAAAATAAAAGAAATAAAAATTAACTAAATAAATAAAATTATTTTTTAGTTTTTTCAAAAGCTTGCATTATATCTAATGGGAACATTAAATATTTTGTTGATGGTTCTGAACTCATTTCGGATAGAGTTTGTAATGTTCTTAAATATTTTGCACCATCTGATCCTTCTAAAATTTTTGCTGCTTTTTCTAAATTCTTTGCTGCTTCAATTTCTCCAGATGATTTGATAATTACTCCTCTTTTTTCTCTTTCTGCTTCAGCTTCTCTTGCCATCATTCTTTTCATACTTTCTGGCAACTCAACGTGTTTTAATTCAACACCATCAACCTTAATTCCCCATTTATCTGTTTCTTCATCAATAATTTCTCTAATTTTATTTGATATCTCATCTCTATTTGATAACAAGCCATCTAACTTTACTTCTCCTACAACATTTCTCATTGTTGTTTGAGCAAGTTGTGAGGTTGCATAACTGTAATTATAAACAGATAAAACTGCTTTTTGTGTTTCAGCAACTCTATAATACAAAACTGCATCAACATTAACACTAACATTATCTTGAGTAATACAATCTTGTTTTGGAACATCAACAGCCATAGTTCTAGTATCTATTTTTACTATTTTTTGAAAAATTGGTATAATTAACTTTAATCCTGCTTTGTATTCTCCTGTAAACTTACCTAACGTAAAAACAATTCCTCTTTCATACTCATATATTACTCTTAAACCTGATAATAAGAATAATAAGATAAGTACAACAATGTATATTAATCCTATCATTTTAATCCCTCTTTGCTTTAATATTTTTTTTATTAATTGTTTATTAATAATATATTATTTATATGTTTTTATTATATTTAATCTTTTGCATTTCTTTCAAATAATTAAAAAAATTATACAATTATTAATAATAATTCTAATTAGTATAATTAATATTTAGAATATAAAAATAAATAGATAAAAATAAAAAAATAAAGAAAATAAAGAAAATAAATAAGGAGAAAAAATAAATAAAAAAAATAAAGAAAAATAAATAAAGATTAAAATTAATTTATTTTAATATTAAATCAACTAAATCTTCATCAATATCTTTTTCTTTTTCAACAGAATATCTACAAACTTCTTCGCAATTTTTTAAAAAAGCTCTTGGATTTTTATTTTTATGAAATATTTTTATAATCATTTCATCATTTAAAATATCAATTCCTTCTATTCTTTTTCTTATTAATTCTATTGCTTGTTCGTTTGTTATTTTTCCTAAATTGTAAACATTATGAAGCATTTCCATTGTGATATCTCCATTAATGAAAAGATCTTCTTTTTTGCTTACCAATATTACTGTTTTAAAGTATTTAGCTTTATAATAATCATATAGATTTTCTTGTAATTCTAATGGAAAATCTTGAGTTTCATCTAACATTAATATTAAATTTTTCTTTTTTATTTTAAAAATTCTTTGAAAAATATTTGATGCTTTTTTTACAATTTTTTCAAAATCAATATGTGAAGTTTTATTGCAATTTAAATAAATAACATTTCTTCTTCCTCCAAATTCTCTTATTAATCTTTTTAAAATTGTTGTTTTTCCTGTTCCGTATTCTCCAAAAATTCCAATAATTGTTCCATTAGATGTTTTTTCAATTATTTCATTAATAGTTTCTTCATAACCTAGTACATCATCATGATAAGCTGCTGGTTTTGTACTAAATGGATTATTATAAAAACCTAATTTATTATACCATGTTTCCATTTTTATCACTGTTCCTCTAATGATTTTTTATATTTTTTTAACATTTCTAAAACTAAATTTTCATCAAATTCTTCATGATTTGAATTTAATAAATATTCATAAACTCTTTTACATGTTAATAATCTAAATTTGTTATCTTTTGAAATATTATAAACAATGCTTAATGATTCATCGTTAAATACATTGTCTTCTCCAAGTCTTTCAATCATCATTTCTTTGAATTCTAAAAAGGAAGTTTCTTTTAATTCTATTATATTTTTTCCAATTCTTGACCACATTGAATCTGAAAAACTTAATATGTCTTTACTTTCTGTAGTAAAAACAATTGAATCTAAAATGTCTTCATCGTAATAATATTTTATTCTTTCAATTTCACTTTTTTTTAAAAATGAAACATTATCAAATAATAATATCATGTTTTTTTTATTTTTCAACATTTTCTCAAGATCATATGGTCTATTTGAATTTAAATATAATATTCTATTTTTTCCTCCAAAATTATTTATTATATGTTTTAATAAAGCGGTTTTTCCAAAACCTCTTCCACCAATAATTAGTGTTATTGATTTTGAAACTACTCTATATAATAATTCTTCCTTAATTTCTTCATTTCCATAATAACTATAGTTATGTCTTAATGGACTCATTTCAAAGACTTCATTTAATTGCTTCATCTTTTTTTGATCTATCATTTTATTCATCTCAAATATTGTCTTATCATTCTTGCTCTATTTCTTACTTTTTTAGATTTACTAACCTTTCCTTTTTTGTATAATTCTTCTGATTTTCTATCTAAATTAAGTGCTCTTGTTTTATATGGATGCCATGGCATTCCTCCATAATAACTATTGTAATAACTAAATCCTATTAATGTTGCAAGTAAAATAAATCCTATTATTTCTCCTAATATTCCTCCTGTGAATTTCAAGATGTTACCTGTTAATCTATTTTTTGTTACATTAATCTCGACTCCATCTATTACTTCTGTTGAGATAATATCATCTTCTTTTGAGTCATCTTTAGTAATTTCATCTTCTTCATTATCTGTTTCTTTATCTGTTTCAACATCAATTACTTCGACTTCGTCTGTTTTGTCTTCATCTGATTCTATATCAATTATTTCTACTTCATCTTCTGTTGTATTTGAAATAATTGGTATATATGTAATTGAACTACTTCTTGAACTTCCTGATGAACCTGAACTTGAAACTATTGTTTCAGTATATGTTGCAAATGTTGTAAAGTGTTTTGTCCAAATTACTAAATTTCCACCTACATTAATTTTACAATTACCATTTGCAGGCAATGCATCTCCTTCTGCTTGAGAATCTGCACTACATGTATCTGTGATTTCAACAAAAGGAGAAGATCCTTGAGAATATCCTACTTTTTTACCTGAAGATCCTGGAAACATTAATCTTACTGCACTTTCAAATGTTAACATTCCTCCATCAAATCCAACTTTTATTGCTGTTTCTAATGCCTTTGTTTTTCCACTTTCAACTGGTAAAACAAAATCTGTTACATTTACTGGAGCATTTATTATTCCATCCCAAGATGTATTTGTGCTTGTTATGTTTGTTGCAGGTATTTCTATTATTATATTTTTAATATTAGTTGAATTAATTACTATTTTTGGTATTTCTGCAACAATTTTTGTTGCGTTTGATGTTATTAAACCTGAAACATTTATTGTTACATTTGTTGAATTTTCTCCAATAGTAATTTTAACTTCTTCATGTCGTGTTGAATTAATTACAACTTCTGGAGCAACATCTTCTTCATCAAATTCTATTTGATTTTTTTCAAATAATGCTTTCATTGTTTTATTTGAAATAATATTATTTAATGAATCATTCCATCCTATAAATGTATAATTTTCAAGTTCTGGAACAATTGTCATTGTAACATTTAAACCATGTCCAACTATTTTCTCAGAAACTGTTTGATTAAAGAAATCAATAAATGTTACTTTATGCACTCTTCTAAAATTTATAACAAAATCTTTAATAAAACTTACATTGTTTTGTTCAATTCTTGCCATATATTTTATTAAAAATAAATCTGGAATATCTTTATCATTTAATAATTGTTTATTTAATTGATCTTCAAAACCAGATATTAAATCTATTAAATTAAAATTACTTTCTAAATTTACTGATAACCAATCTCCTGTTTCATTAAATTTAATTTCTTTAATTCCTAAATCAGGTAATATTTGAGAAAATATACCTGTTCCTGAAATTGATAAATAATCTTCATTATAAAATATAACATCTAAATTAAAATTATCATATAAAATTTCTGAAATTATTTCATCTCCAAATGTAATATTTTTTATTTGAGTTGCGTTTGAATTAAAATATTCAATAGCTTTATTTAATTCTGATTCTAATGTAAAAGTAACATTAAAATCTTGTTCAAATAATGTTTGATTTTCTGGTTTTATTTGTGCAACAAAGTTTATTTCTACTTGATTTGCTATATTATCAAAATTTATTCCTTTAATTTCACTTAAATTACCCAAAATTTCACTTGCACTATTTGAATCAACATCAATCCATAAATAACCACTATTAAAACTAACTTTTCTAATTCCTAAATCTGAAAAAATATTTGAAAATAATTTAGTTCCTGAGATTTCTCCAAAATTATCTTCCAACACTAAAATATCTAATAAATAATCACTATAATTTATTTTTGCAACCATTTCTTGATTTGAATTTCTTATTTCAGTTATTTTATTCATTTCTGTATTGAAATATTTTCTTGCTAAAATTTCTGAATTTAATGTAAATTTAACTGTGAAATTTTCAAGAAATTCATAATATGGTTCAATTTTAATTTTTGCTTCGAATTCTACAATTACTTCACTTTCATCTCCATCAATTTTTGCTTCACTTAATATTTGATTTATATTTTGAGAACTAACATCTATCCATTCTCCACTATTAAATCTTACTTCTTTTACTCCTAAATTAGGAAATGTTTTGGAAAACAATTGTGTTCCTGTAATTAAAAGATAATCAGTTTCTAAAACTAAGACATTTGCTTCATAATTTTCATATTCTACTTGTGCAACAACAACATTTTCACCATTTTTAATTTCTGTAATTCTTTTTGCGTTTTCTTCAAAAATGTTTCTTGCAACATCACTTGATGAAACAACGAAAGTTACGTTAAAATCTTGAATAAAATCAATGTATCCATTTGGATGGATATTTGCTTCAAATTCAATAAATAATGTTTCTGTTAAATTTTCATCTATTGAAATATCTGCTTCATTTAATATTTCATTTAAATTTTCTGAAACAACATTTATCCATTCTCCATTGTCAAATCTTACTTGTTTTACTCCTAAACTTGGTAAAATTGTTTCAAATAAACCTGTACCTGATTCAGAAATCACACTACCATTAACTAAATATACTATTGCACTATAATTATTATAATTAATTGTTGCAAGTAAATCATCTTCTGAATTAGTTATATTTTTTATTTTATTTGCTTCATTATTAAAAAATAATCTTGATTCTGCCTCATCTGCTAATTTAAATGTAACATTAAATTCTTGATCAAATGAAACATATCCTTTTGGTTGAATTCTTGCTATAAAATTTATTTTAATTCTTGATTCATTTCCTGTTATTGAAGCATTTCTTAGTATATTATATGCGTTTGCTCCTGTAACATTAATCCAACTTCCTCCTTCAAATTTAACTTTTTTAATTCCTAACTCTGGAAAAATTGTTTCAAATAATTTTGTTCCAGTCAAAGACATATAATCAAATTTATTTACTGTAACATTTGCTTCATAATTATCATAATGAATATTTGCTATAACATTTCCTGTTGAATCTGTTATGTTTTCTTTTTGTTTTGATGCATTTTCAAAATGATTTCTTGAATCTGTATCATTATCTTTTAATGTGAATGTTGCATTAAATTCTTGTGTAAATAATGTTTGATTTTCTGGTTGAATTTTTGCAAAAAAAGAAATAAATATTTGCTCTGAAACATTTGTTGTCATATTTCCTAAAAAAGCATTTATTAGTAGATTTCTATTTACACTATCTAAATTAATAAAATTATTATCATTAAATGAAACTTCTTTTACCCCTAATTCTGGCAAAATATCTGAAAAAATTCCTGTTCCTGTTGAATCAAGTGCACTTGAATTTTCTAAAATAAAATTAAAATGATTATCTAAATAATCAACTGAAGCTATTTTTTCTCCACCTGAATTAATTTCTTTAATTGTTTTTATTTGTTTTTCAAATTCAAATTTTGATTTCTCTTGTGATGTTGCATTTCTTAAATGAACAATAAAATTTTCTTCAAATGATTCATAACCTTCTTGATGAATTCTTGCTTTAAATGAGAGTGTAAAATCATTTTCAACAGACAAATCTTCTACTGCACTCAATAATTGATCAATTTTAAAACTTGAATTTGTTAAATCAACTGTTAACCAAGTTTTATTATCAAATGAAACTTCTTTTACACCTAAACTTGGTAAGATATCTGTAAAAAAACCTGTTCCTGAAATCGAATCTATACTATCATTATAAACAATAACTTCTGCAACAAAATTAAAATAATTTATTTCTGCAACAATTCCGTCATTTCCATCATATATTTCTTTTATTTTTCTTGCTTCTATATTGAATAATGATTTACTATTTCCTATTGCAAATTCTGTAAAGTGATATGTCCAAATTACTAAATCATTTCCAGATTCATAATAACATATTCCATCATTTTCTGGTTTTTGATATTGTTCATTTTCATAAATACATTGACTTACTTCATTTAAATCTTCTCCTGATTTTCTCCAAAAAACTTTTTCATTGTTTTTTTCATTAGGTATTGTTATTTTTACAGGATTTGTAAATTTAATTGTAGAATCAGTTCCTACTTTTATTGCTAAATCAATTTCGTATTTATTTCTTATAATATCACTACTTAAATCTATAACTTCTGGCAATAAAAATTCACCATTCCAATCATAATCTTCAACATTCATTATTGTATTTTCTGGAATTTCCAATTTAATATTATTTTTTGAATTAAAATTTCTTTTAATTGTTACATTTGAATCGAATTCAACTGAATTTTCTTCTTTTTTTAAGAATTTAAATTTAACACTTCCTTTTGTGTTTTCGTTAATTTCAACTTTTTGTATTTGAGAATCTTCATCAATAATAAGATTTGTTTTTGTTGGATCAACAACATGATTTGAATTAATTAGTTCTTGACCTAATTGTAATTCACTTCTTTTTTCTAATATTACATTAATTGTTTTTTTATTATTATTTACATTAAAATTTTGTTTAGTTTTTGAATAATATCCTTCTAAAGATAAATCGTATTCATAATCTCCATTTTCTAATTTAAATGTAACAAAACCATTATCATCTGTAACAAAAGATTTTTCTAAATCTTTAAAAATTATTTCTGTATTTTTTAAAGGTACATTTTTTTCATCTAAAACAAAAAATTCAATATCAAATTTATTTTTTTCATAAATTGCTTGAACATTTACTGGATATTGAACATTTGTAAAATCATTATCCCAACCTACAAATGTATAACCTTCTTTTTGAGGAATTGTTGGTGCAATTGCATCATTTCCTGCAACAATTAAATCTGTTTTTAAAACATTTTTTCTGTCATCTACAAAAGTAACTCTATAAGTTGTTTGAATTACATGATATTTTGGTCTTGCTGTAATATCTGATTGTATATTTTTTAAAGAAACATCCCAACCTGCAAAATTATAACCTGATTTTTTTGGAATATTATTAAAAACAACGTTTTCTCCTTTTTTAACACTTAATTTTTCTAAAATATTACCACTTTCATCTAAAAATGTAACATAATAACAAGGCGATACTTCTAAATCAGAACTTCCTTTTACGTTAAAAACACAATAATTAAGATTTGAATCAAATTTATCAATATTTGAATCTAAAAAGAAAAATCTATATTTTTTTTCAAATGTTTCACCACTTGTTGTTTTTCCAACCATTATAAATTCTTCTTGTTTATTTACAAGTCTATCATAACCTGCAAATATTACTTGAAGTCCACTAATTCCAGCCCATTTTAAAGCTAAATTTTGACCTTCACTTTCTAATTCAGAATTTGATTTAAAAACACCCTTGTTATACAATTCAATTGTACTAACTCTTGTTTTGATTTGTTGTAAATTTGGAGATTTCATAACATTTAACATTGCAGTTTTTAATCCTATTCCTGAGCTTCCTTTTAGAAAACTTTGTGATTGTAAATTTTTTGATAATAATATATATACAAATCCTAAATCTTCATCAAAATAAGCTCTTAATCTACCATCTCCACTAGATGTTATTGATTGATCATTTATTGTTGATACAAAAGATTTTGGAGAAACCCTATCTGAGAATGCAGAATTATATTCTTCAATTAAATCATCAACTTCTGAAGCATATATATTATTAAACTGCATGACAAATGCTAAGAAAATAAACGCTAAAACAATAATTAAATTTTTTTTGTTTTTCATATTACCACCAAATAATTCTTGTTACAAATCAAAAATCATAATTATTAATTGGATAGTGACAATCGTATTTAAACATTACTAAAAATAATATATACATGTGTATACTAATGAGTTCTAAAATACCACAAGGATAATCTTTTCTATTAATCGGTATAATAATACTTCCAAAAAAGCAGATATAAAAATAAATATGATCGATGCAACTATTAATATTGAAAAATCATAAATAAATTTTCATTAATATACCCGTGAAAATAATATATAAATATTACTAAAAAATATAATATAATAAAATAAAAAATATAAAAAAATAATATTATTTCTATTAATCAATTATTACAATACTTCTAAAAAAGCAGATATAAAAATAAATATAATTGATGCAACTATTAATATTGAAAAATCATAAATAAATCTTTTATTAATATAATAATTATTTAATTTCTTTTTAGATAATCTATAAGAAAGAAGTCCTCCAGCAAGTCCTATTAAGATATATCCTAATACTTCAATAATTCCATGTCCTAAGACTCCAAAAACTCCAATTATTCCATCTTTAAAAGATAAGAATGTTGTAAAGTAATATGCAACAAGTGAAGCATTCCATACTATTATGAAGATTAATCCAGATAATGAAACAAGACTTGCTAAAAATGTAAAAAATAAAACTACTAAATTATTTGTTAATACAGTAAAAAAATCACTATTAAATATTATATGACCTGTTATATAATTATAAGTTTTTTCCGTAAAAGAATAATCTTTTACAAGCGGTGAAATAATAATAAAAGATAATAAAACTGCTAAAAAAATTGTTAAAACAATAAACATTTCTTTTTCATGTCTTTTTATAATATTTTTCTCGCTAATTTTTTTTTCAAATTCTATTTTTTCTTCTTTTAATAAAAATGAAACAACAGGATATGTTAAAAACAAAGAAACTAAAGCTATTAGAAAAAAATAATCTCCGCCTATAAAATAATTTAATCCACCAATTACTAAAGAAATAAAAACTGTAAATATGAATATTTTATAATAATTGACTTTCCTTTCTAAGTTCAAAAAATATATTTCAAACATATTTTTATTAAATTCATTTTTTTTATATATCTTTCTATAAAAATATAATTAATAAATTATTAATTTTTTTTATTTATAAATAAATTTGATTTAATAAAAAATTAAAAGATTTAATAAAAAGTTAAAAATAATCTATAAAAATTAAAAGAATTTTATTTTATTTTTTAGGGAATTCAATCGAACTTGCAATTAATGAATCTCTTCTCATATTTCCACTAACAATAATTGGATACCCTTCTATAAAATTTGAAGTATCTATTTCTGAAAATAACCTTGGGAAAACAATTATTGTTCCTTGGCTACTTCTATCTTCAACTTCGACAAAGGCCATTGGATCTCCTTTTTTTGTTACGATTTGATTGTATCTTTTTATTATTCCAAAAATAGAAAATTCTCTATCTTCTTTTATTGATTTAATTGTTACATATTTACTTGATTTTGATGATGGATATTTATCAAGTAAATGTCCTGAAATTGGAAGTCCTATTGTTTCTTTTTCAAATTCTAAGATTGTTTCAATTGGAAATTCTTCTTTTTTTTCTATTACATTTTTTTTTATAACAATTCCTGATAAATCCAATTGTTTTGTCGATGTTTCTTTTTCCTTTTCAATATTTTCATAAGATGAAAGTAATTCATTTCTATTATTTCCTAACTCATCAAAAGCTCCAGACATAATTAAATGTTTTAAGACTCTTTTGTTTACTACTGATAAATCTACTTTGTTTATGAAATCATTGTAATTTGAATATGGTCTATGTTTGAAAATTTCTTCAATTGCTTTATCTCCTAAATTCTTTATTCCTTTTAATCCTATTCTTATAATCTCTTTTCCTTCCAATGTTTTTTCTGATGTGAAAAAATTTCCTGACTTATTTATACTTGGTGGTCTTAAAAGAATATCTTCAGCTTCAGCTTGTTTTATGTAAGTAACCATTTTATCTGGTTCATCTGTAACAGCTGAAATGTTTGCGGTAAAATACTCTAATTTATAATGTGCTTTTAAATATGCTGTTCTATATGCAATCATTGCGTAAGCTGCTGCATGACTTTTATTAAATGAATACGATGCAAATTTTACAATATTGTCCCATAAATCATTTATAACTTTTTCATTCATTTTTGCAACATTTTTACAACCTTCCTTGAAATCATCTTCCATCTTTTTCATTAGATCTAATTTCTTTTTTCCGATTGCCTTTCTCAAAGTATCAGCTTGTCCCATTGTAAAACCTGCTAGTACTTGAGATAGTTGCATAACTTGTTCTTGATAAACTAAAATTCCATAAGTTGGTTTTAGAATTTCTTCTGCTAAAGCATCAGGATAAATAACTTTTTCTACTCCATCTTTTCTTCTAGCATAAACATCAATATAATCCATACTTCCTGGTCTATAAAGTGAAACAATCGCAATTAAATCATCAAAACAAACAGGTTTTACAAGTTTTAGTGTTTTTTGCATTCCTGGACTTTCAAGTTGAAAAACTCCAACACTATCTCCTTTTGATAACATTTTAAAGACATTTTTATCATCTAAAGGTATTTTTTCTAACCATTTTGTATCTTTATTTATTTGTTCTAAGATATTTTGAATAATGTTTAATGTTTTTAATCCAAGAAAATCAAATTTTACAAGTCCTAATGTTTCAACTTCATCTTTATCCATTTGTGTAACTAAATGACCTTCTTTAAAAAAAGTTGCAGTATAATCATTAATTGGTTTTGGACCCCAAACAACTCCACAAGCATGAATTCCTGGTTGTCTTGCAGTTCCTTCTAATTTTCTTGCTATTTCAAATAATTCTGGATATTTTTCTTCATAATATATTAATTTTTTATTAATTGGATTATCTTGTTCGTCTTTTAAATCAAAAGATTTTTGAATTGTTTTTTCTGTAACATATTTTGTAATATCATTTGATACTTCAAAAGGAATTCCCATTGTTCTTGCAACATCTTTAATTACAGCTTTTGCCATCATTGTTCCATAAGTTCCAATTAATGCAACTTTTTCTTTACCATATTTATTCATTACATATTCCAAAACTTTATCTCTATCACCAAAATCTACATCAAAATCAGGTAATGAAATTCTTTCTGGATTTAGAAATCTTTCAAATAATAAACCTAAGGATAATGGTTCAAGTTGAGTTATTCCTGTTAGATATGCAACAATTGATCCTGCTCCACTACCTCTTCCTGGACCTACTTGGCAAAATTTTTTAGCTTCTCTAATATAATCTGCAACAATTAAGAAATATGCACAAAAACCCATTTTATTTATAACTGATAATTCATAATCCATTCTTTTTAATGCATCTTGTTCTAATTTTGTTCCTTTATATTTTTCTTGAAAACCTTCTAAACATCTTTTTTTTAATTCGTCTTCAAAATCTTTTCCGTCAGTTAAATAGTAATTTGGGAAATATGTGTTTCCTATATCTAAATCATAATTACATCTATTTGCAATTTCAACAGTGTTATCAGCATATTCTGGATTTTCTTTGAATAGATCTCTCATTTCTTTTTCGGTTTTTACGTAGAATTCTTCTCCTGGAAATCTCATTCTATCTTTATCCATCAATTTTTTCTTTGTTTGAATACAAAGTAATATATCATGTGCTTTTGCATCTTCTTTATTTAGATAATGTGCATCATTTGCACTTATAACTTTTAGATTTAGATCTTTTGATAATTTTTTTGTTGTTTCATTTATTATTTTTTGTTCAGGCATGTAATGTTCTTGGACTTCTAAGAAAAAATTATTTGTGCCAAAAATATCAATATATTCTTGTGTTATACTTTTTGTTTTTTCATAATCATTGTATAACATTGATTGAGATATTTCTCCTTGTAAACAAGCAGATGTTGCAATAATTCCTTCACTATATTGTTTTAGTAATTTTTTATCTATTCTTGGTTTATAATAAAATCCTTCTTTATTTGCAATTGATAATAGTTTTAATAGATTTTTAAATCCTGTTTCATTTTCTGCTAATAATATTAAATGATATCTATCTTTTTCTTTTGTTTGTATATCTTTACATAGGTATAATTCTGTTCCAAAGATTAATTTTATTCCGTATTTTTTTGCTAGATTATATTTTGTAACCATTGCATGCATATTACCATGTTCTGTTATTGCGACTGCATTTTGGCCTATTTCACTTAATTTTTTAAATAATTCTTCTAGTTTAGTCATTCCGTCTAAAAAACTATATTCTGTGTGTAAATGTAAATGTATAAACCCCAAGAAATCCACCTATAGATTGTTTGTGATAGATGATAAATAAATGTTTCTAAAGTATAAAATAAATATTAAAAAAGATTAACTACATGATGGTTGGTTATAGTTAGATTCATCATAAGGAAGTTTTTTAGGGAAGTTATCTATGACTCCAGTGATGTTTAATGGAGCATCACAGATTCCATCAATATCTAAATCACAACATTCTTTGGAGAATCCTAGATTGTTAGATGAATTGATCCATGTATTTCCTTGATTATTATAGGAATAATTCTGTGGAGTAAAATTAAATAGATTTGA
>JAQUVJ010000013.1 GCA_028693395.1 Candidatus Nanoarchaeia archaeon
ACTTCACTAGTAGCTGCTGATTGTAATGAAGCACCAATATTAATTGCTCCTACAACATCTGCTACGCTTGCTCTTTCTCCTACAACTATCATTGTGTTAACCTTTCCGTCTTTTACGAAAGGGCTTGGATAGCTATCTAAACTAGCTGCTGCTAATGCACCGCTTGCTGTAATTGCGACACTAGCTCCAACAGCTAATACTTTTTTTAATACATTTTTCATATTCATTGTATTCAACCTCCAATTGGATATAATTATTAATCCATTCTTTTGTTCGATATCTCAATATATAAATGTTTCGCCTCTCTTCGTTACTGCTTTTCCTTAATCAAATGAGTTAGACGCTCAAACCTTAAAAATCATCAAGAGTAGTGCGTCACCACTACGACGTTATACATCGATTATCGACACTTTTTCACAAACATACATATTCCATACTGGTAAATAAAATAATGAAATTAGTATAGGAAAACGTATATTTATGCGATTACAAATTATATTTTATATATAAATCTTTCCATACTAAAAAACTTGTTACACATTATGAAACTTTAAATAAATAAAATATAAAGATGTGTAACAAAAAAAAACAAACAATTATATAAACATTGAGATATAATTAAAATCGAAAATGAAACACACCATTTGTTATATGGTCGCAGGAATGTCAAGTCGTTTTAATGGAAAAATAAAACAATTTGCACAAGTAGGACCAAACAAAGAAACATTAATTGAATTTTCTATGAATCAAGCAATAAAAGCAGGATTTAATGAAATAGTTTTCATAGTAGGAGAAAAAACCAAAGAACCATTTAAAGAAAAATTTCAAAACTCCTATAATAATATACCTATAAAATACGCAGAACAATCTTTCAATAAAGACTTAAGAGATAAACCTTGGGGAACAGTTGATGCACTACTTAGTGCAAAAGATGTTTTAGATTCATCATTTGTAGTTTGTAACGGAGATGATATATACGGAGAAGAAACATTAAAAATATTATGCAATTATCTAACAAATAATAAATCAAATGCAACAATAGGATATATATTAGAAAACTCTATACCACAACAAGGAACAGTAAATAGAGGAATATTTCAAATAAAAGATAACAAAGTAACACAAATAGAAGAAACATTCAACATATCAAAAGATAATCTAAAAGAAAGAAATATAGATCCTAAATCATATTGTAGTATGAATATATTTGCAATGCAAAAAGAAACATTAGATCTACTAAATGAAAAACTAACAGATTTCAAAGAAACAAACAAAGATAGTAGAAGCGCAGAATGTTTATTACCTGTAGAAATCTCAAATCTAATAAAAGAAGGAAAAATAGAAATGGATATATTTGAAACCACAGATAAATGTTTAGGAGTAACAAATCCAGAAGATGAATTTAAACTAAGAGAATTACTTAAATTCATTGATCTTATTTAAAACTTCATAAACTAAAGTTAGAGGAGTTGATTCTCTACTAATCAACTCCACATTATTTTTTAAATGAAATTCTTTAATTTTTTTTGCATTTTTTTTTGCTAATTCAATTCTATCCTTAGTTTTTTCATAAAGTTCTTTCTCAGATTTAGTATCTAAGTTAAATTTAGTTTTAACAAGTTCATAAACTTGATTTTGATCATAAGAAACATCTGGATAATATCCATGATGACATAATATCCAATATTCAAAAGAAGGATTAGAATAACCCAAAATTATTTTATCTCTTGCCTTTTTTTTAGCTGCTAACAAAATTTCATTACTATTTTGTGTTTTGTCATCTCTATCAAAAAAACAAGCAACAATATCTCTATTTTTATCAAATTCACCACGATTTGACATAAATTTTAATGCTTCATCAACAATTTGTTCTGATGGTTTATATGAAGAAAGTATTGGTTTAATTTTTAATCTAAGACGTTCTGTAACTCGTAAATTTTCTAAATACCTTGTTTCTGTTAATCCTTCACAAAAAATCCACAAAGTACTCGTTTGCTTTTTTTCTTCACGAATCTTTCTTACCATTTTCACTACTCAAAAAAATTTTCATCAATAAAAGGTAATCCACCAACTCTTCCATTTAAATAAGCATTTTCAAAACTTAAAGACTCCCTTAAATCAAAATTATCCAAAGAATTTAATTCAGTTGCTTTATTTGGATCTTTAGAACAAATGTATACCTGATCTCTTCTAAACAAACCTTTATTTTTCAACAAAGTCGTATCATGAGTTGTAACAACCAATTGTCCATTTTTTTTATTGTGTTTACTTTGAAATAATCTAATTATAAATTCAGTAATATTTGGATGTAAATATAATTCAAATTCATCAATAAACAAAGTTTTTCCTGTTTGCAAAATATTATAAATTTGACCTAAAATATCTAAAGTTTTTCTTGTTCCTGAAGATTCTAAATTTTCTTTAAATTCAACAAATTTTCCATCTTCATCTTTATGAATAAAACTTAAATCAAAAATTTCTCTTTGTTCATCAGGCAATGCTCTAAAAAGCAATTGTCCTAATTCATTTTTTAATTCAATCGGTGGAACTTTCTTTTTCTCGATCTTCAAATCAAGAATTCCACCAAAATCAGCTTTTTTCATAATTTCAAGAACCCAAGATTTAAATTCAACATCCTGAATTAATTTATCTCTTGTATAATCTCTCCATTGAGAAAGAATTCCAAAAACGATTATAATATCATTTAAAAAATAATCATATACATCTTTTAATGCTTCATAATTTCTATCATTAACAGCAACAGGAAGATACAATCTTTTTAATATAGTTTCCTTACCCCAATTAGTTTGAAGCTTTGAATCTACATAAAACTTGAATCTTTCTTCTTTATTCTCATCTCTAATATAATATGTCTTTAAATTTTCTCCTTTTGGTTTATATTTTAAATACTCTTCAACAAAACCTCTTTTGTCACATGAAAATCCATAAATATATCTTACTTCATTTTTTATGAAAGTGAATTCAAAATTTGTCGGTTTTAATTTAGTATCATTATTTAAAAGAAAAGGAACTCTTGGAATTTCTGTATCAACTTTAAAATTTACTGATTCTTTAATCATTTGACATGCGAAAAATAATGCTTTCATTATATTTGATTTACCTGAAGCATTTGCACCATAAATAACAATAGTCTTTAAAAGAGAATAATCTAATTCTTGAAATGTATTTTCTTTTAAATTAGAAATTGAAGCTGAATCTAAACTTAATACAACTTCATCTTTTATTGAAAGAAAATTTGAAACTTTAAATTCAATTAACATTTTTCCACCTAATAAATAAAAATACCTAATTATTTATATATTTTTCTATAAATATGCAAATTATTTGCGGATTTCGTGAAAATATATGAATAATTACTTAAATTCAAGTAGGAATTTAAATAAAGGAATAATATCAATATCATCTCTTGAAAAATCTTGAGAAAAATTAATTATTAATCCTTTCTTTAAATCAAATCTTTCTTTTACTTTTTTTATTCCTTTTATTTCTCTATCTATGTCATTTTCGTTTAATTCATAACATACTTGAATTGCATTAACAACTACATTGTTCTTTTTTATAATAAAATCACATTCAAAACCATTTTTATCATAAAATATATCATATCCTAATCTTTTTAAATGTAAAAAAACTAAATTTTCAATCATTCTACCAATATCCTTAGATAATTTCAATGACATTATACTATTAAATCCTAAATCAATACTATAAAATTTTGAATTATAACCTCCATCTATTTTATTTAATCTAAATCCCATAAAAACATCTTCAATATAATCCATATAATTATACAAAGAATCTTTTGAAACACTAAGTCCGTTTGAATTCATATCATTATATATTCTATTAATAGAAATCTCATTTGACAAATTATTATATAATATATTAATAAATCTCCTTAATACATTACTATTAGAAATAGAATATCTTTCAACAATATCTCTAAACATCATTGTATTCATATAACTTTTAAGCATAGCTTCTCTAATATTTTCATCATCTTCATTTACAATAACACCAGGAAATCCTCCTGTTTCTATATATTTATTTAAAGAATTTAGAATATTTGCTCTACCTTGTGTTGAAATAATATCAATTTCAATATCTTTAAAAGATAAATATTCTTTAAAAGACAAAGGTAATATTTCATAAGATAAAGCTCTACCACGAAGACTTGTAGAAATTTCTTTACTTAACATTTTTGATGAAGAACCAGTTATAAAAATATTCTTTGATAAAGACGAATGAATTCTTCTTACAAATTTTTCCCAATTATTAGTTTCTTGAATTTCATCAAAAAAGAAATACACATTAGACAAATCTTTTGTTGGATATAATTCTAAATAAGCATCTATTATTTCTTGAAATTCCCAATTATATCCAAGCCTTTCATCTTCAAAATCAATATAAATTACATTAGTTATATCTTCTATTTGTGTTATTAAATAATACATCAAATATGTTTTACCTGATCTTCTTGGACCTATTAATGCAATAATTTGTTCAGATTTTAAAGGAATGTTTACTTCTCTTTTTTTTACTCCTTTAAATTTTTTTAAATGAAAATCTTTTATAATTTGTTTAAATAATTCTTTCATATTATTATACCAATTAACTTTTATATAAATTCTTCCTTCTAAAAAGGAAAAATAAGAAAAATTCTTCCTTCTAAAAAGGAAAAATAAAAAAAATAAGATATAATATATCACATAAATAATAATATATATAATAAAAAAGACAACAAATTAAAATAAAGAAATAAGGAAAAATAAATTAAATATAAAATGAAAAATAAATCAAATATAAAATAAAAAAATAAAAGAATATAAAAAATAAAAAATAAAAAAATAAAAGAATATAAAAAATAAAATAAAATAAAATAAAACAGAATAAATTGAATAAAAGACATTAGTCATGCATTAATAAAATTTATATAAAAAACAATAGATTAAATAACATATGATTGAAAGCTTAAAATTTATTGATTTATTTGCAGGAATTGGTGGATTTAGAATTGCCTTAGAAAATAATCAAGCAAAATGTGTTTTTTCTTCGGAAATAGATAAATTTGCCAAAATAACCTATAAAGAAAATTTTAATGAAATACCTTACGGAGATATAACACAAATAGATGAATCTAAAATACCAAAACACGATATTTTATGTGCTGGATTTCCATGTCAACCATTTAGTATATCTGGAAAACAAAAAGGATTTTATGATACAAAAGGAACTTTATTTTTTGAAATTGTTAGAATAGTTAACTATCACAAACCAAAAATTATTTTTCTAGAAAATGTAAAAAACCTAATAAATCACTCTAATGGAAAAACTTTCAAAACAATACTAAAAACCTTAAAATTATTAAATTACAATGTTTTTTATGATATTTTAAGTTCAAGTCATTATGGAGTCCCACAATCAAGACAAAGAATTTACATTGTATGTTTTAGAAAAGATTTAGAAATAAATAACTTTAATTTTCCTAATCCAACAAACAAAGAAATCTACTTAAAAGATATATTAGAAAAAAACAATGAAACAAAAAATTATATCATTAAAAGAAACGATGTTAAATTTTGGGAAAAAGATGAAACCCCAATATTAAAACCAATTCAAATAGGAGAAATAAATAAAGGAGGCCAAGGAGAAAGAATTTATAGTACAAATGGTCACGCAATTACCCTAAGTGCCTATGGAGGAGGTGTTGGTGGAAAGACTGGCGTATACTTAATTAATGAAGAAATTAGAAAATTAACACCTAGAGAATGTGCAAGAGTCCAAGGTTTTCCAGAATGGTTCAAAATTCCAGTAAGCAAAGCTCAAGCATACAAACAATTTGGAAATAGCGTATCAATTCCTGTTATTGAATATATTTTTAAGGAAATATTAAACGCACTAGATAAAAAAACAAAAGAACAAAGCCTTTCAAAGCAAATACAATCTATAAAAATATAAAATGAATATAAAAAAATCATTAGGATCAAAAATTGCAAAAGATGGATTAAATAATGAAATAAAAATCATTAATAAATTCAACAATTGGCAAAAAGATTTTCTAGAAAAAAAATGGCTTATTTCTATGAATTATAATATAGATGACATAATAGAATTAACTGCTATAAAAATAAAAGGAAATTATAAAGCAGACATTCAAATAATTATTAAAACAACTAAAGAAACAAAACAAGAAAATTTATCAATAAAATTAGTTAGCAACAAATCTGCATCTAATCAAATAGACAAAAGAAATATAAAAAATTACACAAAACTTTGGAATATTCCTTATGAAATTGAAGAAATATTAGAAAAATATGCTATTAAATCATTAAAAAATCAAAAAAGAATCTTATTAAATGAAATCTCGATAGAAAATCAAAAAAAAATAATAAATTATTTTTCTGAAAACAAAAAGACAATTATTAATGATTTAATAAAAGGAAAATATATTAACAAAGCAGATTGGATGCTTATTATATTTAATATTAACAATAATAATAATAATAATAATAATAATAATAATTGGATATTAAAAAACATAGAAGATATAATCAATTTTTTTAGTAAAGGAAACGTAGAAATAACAAAAAAAGGAAATTTAAAAATAGGAAAAATAAGAATGCAAAGAAAAGGAGGAGATTTAGGAAAAAAATCTGCAAATATGTTACAATTTAAAATAAATCTAAAAACACTTTTAAATAGCGAAACAGAAAAACTCAAAAAAGAAAATACTATAAATAATTAATAAACAAAAAAAAACATAAGAAAAAATATAAAGAGAACTATAAAAAAAGTAATAAAAAACAAAAAATTATAATAAAATAAAAATAATAAAAATAAATTAAAAAATTAAATTAAAATTGAAGATAAATTAAAAAATTAAATATAAAATGTAAATAAATTAAAAAATTAAAAAAAAAAAAAAAAAAATAAATAAAGAATCAATTACTCCAAGATAGCCTTAATTCTCCTAATCCCTGAAGCACTTGATTCTTCCTTTAATATCCTAAAATGTCCTAACTTTGAAACATTATCTACATGAGGTCCCATACAAATCTCCTTTGAATAATCTCCCATGCTATAAACACTAACAACTTCTGGATATCTATTTCCAAATTCTGCCTGAGCTCCACTATTTAATGCCTCATCTAATTTCATTTCCTTTTTATCAACTTCTAAACCTAAAGAAATAACTCTATTTACTTCATCTTCAATAGCTTTCTTTTCTTCATCAGTCAATTTTCTATTAAAATTAAAATCAAATCTTAATCTCTCAGGTGTAATATTTGAACCTTTTTGAACAATATTTTTATCTAAAACCCTTCTCAAAGCTTCACCTAAAATATGAGTTGCACTATGATATTTTGTAGTAATCTCAGAACTATCACTAAGTCCTCCTTTAAACTTTTTTTCTGCTCCAACTCTTGACAATTCTTGATGTTTTTCCATCTCCTTATTAAATTTATCAACATCAACCTCCAATCCTTTTTCCATTGCCATCTCCTTTGTCATTTCCAATGGAAAACCATAAGTTGAAAATAATAAAAACGCTTTAGTAAAAACCTTTTGATTGAATTTTATCATATTTTCAGCAATTCTTTCAAATTCCCTTGTTCCAACAACCAAAGTTTTACTAAATTTTTCCTCTTCCAATTTAATTTCATTTAAAATAAACTCTTTTCTCTCATTTAATTCAGGATATTCAACTCCATAAATGTCAATAACCTTTGATGCAAGCAAACTTAAAACACTATCCTTTACATCTAACAAATAAAGAACTCTAATTACTCTTCTAATAAACCTTCTAAGAATATATCCTTGATCAACATTTGATGGACTAATTCCCCTTGGATCCCCCAAGACAAAAACCGAAGACCTAATATGATCTGCAACAATTCTCATTTCTTTTTTATAATCTTCATATTTCTTATTAGATAAATCACAAACTAAATCAATTATAGGTTTAAATCTTTCAGTTAAATAATTATCAGAAAATCCTTGCAAAAGAGCAGAAACTCTTTCAACACCAAGACCAGTATCAACATTTTTTTGTTGAAGCAAAGTAAAAACACCATCTTTACTTTTATTATATTGCATAAAAACATTATTCCAAATTTCAACCCATCTTTTATCCTTTGGATCATAAACTTTTGGAACATCTAAACTACTAGCCCAATAAAAAATTTCAGTATCAGGACCACAAGGACCACTATCTCCAGCAGGTCCCCACCAATTATCCTTTTTTGGCAAAAAAGCAATTCTATCTTCACTTATTCCTAAAGATTTCCAAGCATTAAAAGCCTCCATGTCCTTTTGAGCATCCTCATCTCCTTCAAAACAAGTAACAGCAAGTCTTGAAATATCAATTTTTAAAACCTTAGTTAGAAACTCAAAACTAAATTCAATAGATTCCTTCTTAAAATAATCACCAAGTGACCAATTTCCAAGCATTTCAAAGAAAGTATGATGAACCTCATCTCCAACTTCATCAATATCCCCTGTTCTCAAACATTTCTGCACACTAGTAAGTCTAGTTCCAAGCGGATGTTTTTCCCCCATTAAAAAAGGAACCAAAGGATGCATTCCCGCAGTTGTAAACAAAACAGTCGGATCATTTTCAGGTATAAGAGAAGAAGACGGTATTCTTTTATGTCCCTTGCTTTCAAAAAACTTCAAATAAACTTCCTTTAAATCTATTGCTTTCATGATTATAGTAAAAAACAACTATTATTTAAATTTTATATTTAATATTTAGATGAAATATAAAATAAATAAAAATATAAAATAAATAAAAATATAAAATAAATAAAAATATAAAATAAATAAAAATATAAAATAAATAAAAATATAAAATAAATAAAAATAATGGGATAAATTAGAAAAACAAATAAATTCTTCATTAAAGAATAAACCATAATCATTATAAAGAAAAAAAAATCCAACTAATAAAAATGGATACTTATTACATAAAAGACTTTGAAACAAAATCTCAAGAAATAATTGATAGAATTAACAAAGGAGATGTTTTTGTTTACCCAACAGATACAATTTATGGAATAGGTTGTGATGCAACAAACCCACAATCCGTAGAACGAATCAGAGAAATAAAACAAAGATTTCAAGGACCTTTTTCAGTAATAGCACCAAACAAAGAATGGATAAAAAACAATTGCAAAACCGACACAAAAATAAACTTCTGGATAAAAAAATTACCAGGTCCATACACCTTTATATTAAATCTAAAAAACGAAAACACAGTCACAAAAGGTGTAGAAAAAGATATGAAATTAGGAATAAGAATCCTCAATCACAAAATAATGGAAATATTTGAAAAAACAAAAAAACCAATCATAACAACATCAGTAAACATTTCAACAATGCCACCATTAAAAGATCCAAAAAAAATAAGTCAATTCATAGAAAAAAACATAGATTTCATAATTAACCAAGGATTAATAAACTCAGAACCATCAAACATCATAGATTTAACCCAAGAAAAACCAAATATAATAAGGTAAAAATACAATAATATACAAATAACATTCTTTCTCTCTATTAAAATAATAATAATAATAATAATAATAATTGAAAATATAATAATTGAAAAATGAAAAAAATAAAATAAAAAAAAGTAAGGATAAAAAGTAAAAAAAGTAAGAATAAAAAGTAAAAAAAATAAAAGTAAAAAGTAAAAAAAATAAAAGTAAAAATAGAAATAAAAAGTAAGAATAAAAAATCAAAAGACAATAGACAAATATTCTTAGTATTTATATAAAAAAAGATATTATTATATTATCTAAGATAAAAAAATAAATAGAAAAATATTAAAATACAAATACTATATGAAAAATACAAAATAAAAAATATAAAAAAATAATTATAATAATAATTATAACAAATTATAAAACATGTAATAACAAATCAAAATAATAATAAATAAATCAAAATAATAATAATGATAACTAAAATAACAGATAAAACACAAAAGATAAAAATGGAAGAAAAAAATGGAAGAAAAAAAAATGATATTTAACGGAATCATTCACAAAATAAATCCAATAAATCACTCAAATAACACATACATCGAATTATTATGTCAAGATACAAATGGAAAAAAAATAAAAATTGTAGACAAATCATATTCACCATATTTTAGAATTATACTAAATGACGATAATAATAAAATTCTTAATAATAACAACGATAATGATATTAATAATAAATCTAAAACAGAATTAATAAATGAATCCAATATAGAATATGAAAGTGAAAATAAAAAAGAAAATACCAAAGAAGAAATAAATAAAGAAATAGAAAAAGACGAAACTAAAGAATCTGAAAAATTCATAGAAGAATTCATAGAAAAAATAAATACAAAACTAGAAAACATACTATCTAAAGCACAAATAACAAAAATAGAAAAAGAAGAAAACAAAAAATACTTCTCGAAAAATGTAAAAACACTAAAAGTATATTACAACGATTATACAAAAACAAAAGAAATCGTAGAAGAAATAGAAAAAGAATTGAAAAACTATAAAAATCTAAAAGAAATCGTAGAAGACGATCTTTACATTGGATTAAAATATATGGTTGACAAACAATTACTATACAATCACGATATTGAATTAGAAATTAAAGATTACACAACAATCTCACAAACAATCTTTGCAAAAAATCTAAAAAAAAACAATATGAAAGACTTAAACACAAACTTTTACAATAAAATTTGTGCATTTGACATAGAAACAGAAATGACAACAAAAGAAATTAATATAGAAAAAAATGAAATTGTAAGCATATCATTTTACAATGAAAATTTCAACAAAGTTCTAATAAACAATAAAAAAACTAATAAAAACATAGAAGAAATCTCAAAAAAAAACGAAAAATTAGAAATCTTCGAAAATGAAAAAAATATGCTTCTTAGATTCTGGGAAATAATTAATGAATATTTCATTTTAATTGGATACAATTCTTTTAATTTCGATATAAAATACATTGTTGAAAGATCATTAATAAATGAAATCAACTTAGAAAACTTAGCAATAAGATATAAAAAATATGAAAATTCCTATAAAATAGAAAATATACTTCATCTTGATATGTATCAATATTTCAGATACTTCTTATCAAGAGGTGGAGGATTAAAACTAGATTCTTATTCATTAAATAATGTTTCAAAAAAATTTCTAAACAAATCAAAAATAGAAATTCAAACAAACTTTATATTAGAAAAAATGAATAAAGAAGAAATTGAAAAACTAATTCAATACAATCTACATGATAGTCTTTTAACATACGAATTGTTCAAAAAATTCGAATTATCAATTTTTGATTTACTTAATTTAGTAGCACTAAATCTAGAAGATATCACAAAATCAAGTTCTTCACAAATAATTGAAGCATTTTTAATTTACAATGGAAATCAAGACAATTATTTAGTTCCAAGAAAACCAACAAATGAAGTTAGAAGTTTTAGAAGCACAAAATACACAATAGGAGCATTCGTTTTCCAACCAGAAAAAGGATTATTCAAGGACGTTTATGTATACGATTTTAGAAGTCTTTATCCAAGCATAATAAGTGCATATAACATCTGTCCAACAACAATTTTAAAATCAATAAAAGGAATAGATGAAAAAGATTACAACAAAGTTACCATGGAAAAAGAATTAGAACTACAAATAGGAAAAATTTATTTTTTAAACAAAGAAAAAGGATTAATACCAAAAAACATAGAAAAAATTCTTACAGAAAGATTTGAAATTAAAGATCAAATGAAAAAAGCAAATGGATTAGAAAAAGAAATCTTAAAAGCAAGATCAACATCATTAAAAATAATTGCAAACTCAATATATGGATATCTAGGTTTTGCACTTTCAAGATGGTATTCTCACGATGCATCACAAGCAATTACAGCCTACGCAAGAAATCTAATAAAACAAGTCATAGAAGACATTTCAAATTTTGGATGTAAAATCATTTATTCAGATACCGACTCAGTTTTCTTTCAAAAAAATAATAAATCAGAAAAAGAAATAGATGAATTCATTTTAAACTTAAATAAAAATTTTAAAAATCCAATATTTTTAGAAAAAGATGGTTTTTTTGATAACTCCCTTTTTGTTGGAGTAAAAAAAAGATATGCAATGTATTCAAAATCAAAAGATGAATTCAAGATAACAGGATTTGAAACAATAAGAAGTGATTCAACACAAATTGTAAGAGAAACACAAAAAGAAATAATAAATCTATTACTAAAAGAAAACAACATAGAATCAGCAAAAGAATATTTCAAAAAAGTTGTTGAAGATTTAAGACAAAAAAAGATAGAAAAAGAAAAATTAATCATAACCTATAAATTATCAAAAAATGTTTCAGATTATGTACAAAATGCCCCACACGTAGTACTTGCTAAAAGTATGATAGAAAAAGGAATGAATGTAAAAAAAGGATTATTATTAAAATACATAATAGAACAAGGAGATTCAAACATTGCAAATAGAGCAAAACTATTAGAAGATAGTGAAAATTATGATTCTGAATATTACATTAATAAACATTTAGTTCCAAGTTGTGAAGATTTTTTCTCAATTTTTAACATTGACATAAGCAAATTAATTTCAAAGCAAAATGATCTAAGTAGTTTTTGGTGATATTGTATAATAATAAATTAAAAGAATAAAAATTAAAAAAAATAAAGAAAAAATTAAGAAATGATGATTGCTGGTTTTCCAGGCATTGATTGTTTTGCCTTTTGTTCTTTTGAATCATCAGATTTTATTATTTCCACTTTACAATCGAATTCTTTTTCTATATTTTCCTTAATTTCTTCTATTAATTCGAATTCTTTTTCAAATGAAATATATTCTGGTAGAGATCCTGTTTTTATTATCTTTGGTAATATTTTCATAACCTCTTGTCCATGAACTTTTAAATCAGATTGCATAATTTTTGGAATTATTTCATTTGGATTTTTATGTATTAAAAGTAATTCTTTTATTTTGTCATATAAATCATATTTCCATTTTTGTGCTACAAATAACTCTATTTTATTTATTTTTTCTATTTTTACTAATTTTTGAACTTGTAATATATCTAATCTTGTATTTTCTATGTATTTGTCGGCAAAATCAAAATCTGGATTTATTTTAGATTCATCTAATATAGGCCATGATTCCTTTGAAATATATGTTTTATTTCCTAAATTATTCCACATTTCTTCTGCTATGTGTGGACAAAATAATGAAAACATTTTTAAAAATATTTCTAAGTTTTCTTTACTTTCTTTTGTTTCAAATGATTCAAAAAGTTCTCTTAATTTTATAATTGCTATGTTGTATTTCATTTGTTCTATTAATTCATCAACTTGTTTTAGTGTTGTATGAATTCTACTATCAGTTCTTTCATTTGATTTTCCTATTTCTACAGATTCAAAATATGATTTTACTTTGTTAACAAATCTTGCAGTACTATCAAGTCCTTTATCGTCCCAATTAAAATTAGATTCTGGTCCTGCAACTGAAACTACATATAATCTTAAAACATCTGCTCCAAATTTATCAATAATTTCTGTTACGTCAACTGTATTTCCTAAAGATTTTGACATTTTATTTCCGTCATTTCCATGAACCATTCCTTGATTAAAAAGTTTTAATGCTGGTTCATCAAAATTTACTAATCCTAAATCTCTTAGAAATTTTGTATAAAATCTAAAATAAATTAAATGCATGCAAGCGTGTTCTTTTCCTCCAATATACAAATCTATTGGATTCCAGTAATTTGCTAATTCTTTGTTAAATATTTCTTTATCATTTTGTGGATCAGCATATCTTAGATTATACCATGAAGAATTTACAAAAGTATCCATTGTATCTGTTACTCTTTTAGCTGGTGCTCCACATTTTGGGCATATTGTATTTACAAAAGATTTACTTGTTTCAAGTGGATTACCTTTTCCAAATTCAACATCAGTTGGTAGTCTTAATGGTAAATCCTTTTCTTCTAAACAAACATCTCCACATTTTGGACATGTAATTACAGGAATTGGAGTTCCCCAATATCTTTGTCTTGAAATTAACCAATCTCTAAGTCTATAATTAACTGTATCTTTACCTTTTCCTAATTCTTTTAATTTATTAGTAATTATTTTTATTGCTTTTCTATTTTCAAGTCCGTCAAATTCATTAGAATTTATTAAAATTCCATCTTCAATAAATGCATCTTCTAAATCTTCAACCTTTAAAATCTTATTTTTAGGGGTAATAACTACTTTCATTGGTATATTATATTTTTTTGCAAATTCAAAATCTCTTTTATCATGTGTTGGAACTCCCATAACAACTCCACTTCCATAATCTGCTAAAACAAAATTTCCTGCATAAACTGGCACTTTTTCATTAGTTAATGGATGTATTGCATAAGATCCTGTAAAAATTCCTTCTTTTTCTAATTTATCGATGTCTTCAGAACTAACTGAATTTTGTTTTTTTACAAATTTTTTAACATTTTCAAGATTTTCTTTTGTTGTTAATTCTAAAAGTCTTGAATGTTGAGCAGAAATTACTAAAAAAGTAACTCCCATTAATGTATCTGGTCTTGTTGTGAAAACTTCCCAATCTTCATTATTAATATTGAATTTTACAAGTGTACCTGTACTTTTTCCTATCCAATTATTTTGTAATTTTGTAATAAAAGAAGGCCATCCTTCAAGTTTTGAAAAATCACTTAATTCTTCAGCATATTGTGTTGTTTTAAAATACCATTGTTCTAAATGTTTTATTTCTACATCAGTATCTTCATGTCTCCAACATTTTCCATTATGAACTTGTTCGTTTGCAAGTACAGTATTACATTTTGGACACCAATTTACAGCTGATTTTTTTTTATAAGCAAGACCTTTTTTAAACATTTGAATAAATATCCATTGATCCCATTTAAAGAATTTTTCATCAGATGTACTAAGTACTCTTGACCAATCATAAGTTATTCCTAATCTTTTTTGTTGTCTAATAAAATTAGCAATAGAATTTGTAGTATAATCTTTTGGATTGACATTTGCTTTAATTGCAGCATTTTCCGCAGGAAGTCCAAATGAATCATATCCCATAGGATGTAATACATTAAAACCTTTTAATTTTTTATATCTAGCATAAACATCTCCAATAGTGTAATTGAATGCATGTCCTACGTGTAAACCAGCAGAACTTGGATATGGAAACATTTCGAGAACATAGTATTTTGGTTTGTCATTTTTTTCTACTTTAAAGACTTCATCTTTTTCCCATTTTTCTTGCCATTTTGTTTCTATTTCTTTTGTTTCCATTTTATTTACCTTGTTTTTTATGTTTATTATTATTTTTATTGTTTTTATTTATTATCTTTATATATTTTTTTGTTTTTTTATATATTATTGTTTTTCATGTTTTCCATGTTTTCCATGTTTTTCATGTTTTTCATATTTTTCTTCTTTTTTTTACTTTATTTTTTACTCTTATTTTTTTAAGGAATCTTTTTCTTTAAAATTGTTTAGATGTGGTTTAGTTCTATAATTAAATCTTGTTATCTTATTACAATTTAAGCAAGTGTAAGTGACTTTATGATTATTAATTCTTATTCTTACATTTTCAGGTTTAAAAAATGTATTACAATATTTACAATATTCATTCTTTTTTTTTTGCAATTTTATATTATGTTTCATTGCCATCTTTTTTGCCAAAATAATATTTTCTTTTTCAACTTCAGGATATTTTCTGGCAATTGAAAAAATATTATCAATTATTTCCATAACTTTTCTTTTTGAAATTTTTATCATAGATTATAGAAAAATCTTTTATTAATTTAAATTTAATGTTATTTTATTATTATTTTAATCTAGTCATGCTGTTTTATATTATTTATAATAACAATAAAAAAATAAAAAATTAAAAATAAGAGATGAAAAATAAAATTGATATCAAACAATAAATCTTTTATATTAGAAAGTTAATCAATCCCCATGGTTATTAAAGAAAACGATTTAAAATTATCGGATTTTATAAAAATAAATTCTAAAAAAGTTGCTATTTTTGACATAGATGATACTTTATTAAAAACATCAGAATCTCTTCATGAATATATTCAAGATTTATTTGGAATACAAATGCCAATAAGCTCTTGTTGGGACTATAGTGATATAATTGATTATTTGAAAAAAAGTATATCAGTTGAAGATGAAATGTATAAAGAAATTCAAAGACTTGGAACTGATGAATGGTTTACAAGTTTTTTTTATTCTGAACATGGTCAAAATATTCCTTTGGAATCTGAAAACATTTATAGAATTTTAAATTATCTAAAAAATAATGAATATAATATTGTTTTTTTAACAAGTCGTCCAATGGATAAAGAAATTGCAACACTTAATAATCTTGCAAAACATGATTTACAAGATTATAGCGTAATTCATTGGTATGGAAGTAAGATCAATTTTTTAGATAATAATTATGAATATGTAATTTTTGAAGATGCACCACATCATATAAAAGATTACTTAACAAATGATAAAGTAAAAAAAATTTTTTACATTCCGAAATCATTTAATTTAGAATTAAGAGATTTAAAAGATGATAAATTAATTGAAAATATAAATTATGAAAACATAATAGATTATTTAGAAAATATTGATATTTAAATAAAAATAATGTTAAAATATAAATAAAATATAAATAAAAGTATAACAAAAAATAGTGAAAAATTAAATAAAGAATATAAAATATAATAAAAAGAATTAAAAAAAAAGATGATTTTCATGGAAAAAAGAAAAGAAATGAAAGAAAATTTAGTTGATAAAAAAAATACAACTAAAAAAGATGTAAAGCAATCAAAAAAAAATGAAACATCAAAAACATTAAAATCAAAAACATCAGAAACAGAATCGAAAAAAAAATCGACAAATACAACTAAAAAATCTACTTTTAAATATGATAAAAATGATGTTTATATTGTTGTTCCAGCATATAATCAAGAAAAAACTATTGTTCCAGTTATTAATTCATTAAGAAAAGAAGATTACAATAACATAATTGTTATAGATGATGGATCTAGTGATAATACATATAAACTTGCACTAAAAGAAAAAGTTTTCACATTAATTCATAAATTAAATTTAGGACAAGGTGCTGCTTTACAAACTGGTTTTGAATTTGCATTGAAACAAAAAGCAAAAGTAATTGTTACATTTGATTCAGATGGACAACATAGAGCAAAAGATATCGATAAAATCGTCAAACCTATTTTTGAAGGATTTGATGTTAGTTTAGGAACAAGATTTAATCAAAATTCACAAGCAATAAATATGCCATTTAGTAGAAAAGTTATATTAAAAGGTGGTCTTTTGTTTACTAAAATTGTTTCAAGAATTGATGTAACAGATACTCATAATGGTTTTAGAGCATTTTCTTATGATGCATTAAAAAAAATAAAAATAACTTTTAATAGAATGGAACATGCATCAGAGATATTAGATTTAATTACTAAATATAAATTAAAATATAAAGAAGTTCCTGTAATAATTGAATATTCAGAGGAATCATTAAAAGCAGGTCAGTCATCATTGAATGCTATAAATATTGCTTCTAAAATCATTTATAGAAAGCTTTTTGGTTTTACAAAAAATGAAAAAGAGTTATTAAAACATACAAAATTAATAAGGAAAGATTCCATAGAAAATGCTAAGAGATAAATTATTTTAGTTTATTGTTTTTTATGATTATTTTTTTGATTTTATTAATTTTTAATTTTTATTTTGTTTTTATTTATTTATATTTTAATTTTTTTGTTTTATTTTTTTATTATCATAATATTTATTATTTTAAATCAATTTCTAAAATCTTATTTTTGAATTTCATCTTAAATCTTCTTTTTAACTCCATCTTAATATTTTATCTTTGAATTTTACTTTTGAACTGGAGGTCTATTATTGTTGTTATTATTACTAAAATGATTATTATTTCCTATTATGTTATTTTTCTTTTTTAATCTATTTAATTTGTTTTTTTTGTTTTTTTTATTTGATTTTTTATTCCTATTTATCATTTCTTTTCTTATTCTTTTATATGTTTCTAATTCTTTTGTGAAATATTCTTTTATTTTTTCATATTGATATATGTTGAAATTTATTTGTTGTAAAATTGTTCTAATTAGAAATCTTATTGGCTGATAATCTTCTATTATATAATGAATCGCTAATTGTGTATTGTTACACATTCTTATGTAATCAATGTGTTTGTTATAAAACACTTGATTTGTTTTTAGTTGATTTATATCCATTTCTTTTGAATTTTGTAATTCATAAACTAATTTATTATAATTTTCAGACATTAATTTATATTTTGATAAGATCTTTGATAATTTTTCTTTGTTAATATTTTTTAAAATATCTTGAACATCTTTTTGTTTTAAAAAACTTACAATTTCTTTTTCGTAAAAATCTAGATTTGAGATGTTAAAGAAGAAATTTTTTATAATATATTCTATGTTATCAATAGGCCATACTTCATTTAATATTTCCTCGATACTCATTATTTCATAATTTATTGTATCAATGATTTCACTTAAATAATTATTTATTTCTTCTTCTAAAAATTTTATGATTTCATCAAAGTTTTTTACTTTTGAATTTAATAAATTTAAAATTGATAATTCCTGAAGTGCATATCCTAATTTCTTTATAGGTTCTTTTTGTATTTTTTTATCAAATCTTTTGTGATCTTTTTCTATAACTTCATTTATATAATTTTTTAATACATCATAAAGATGAGGATTTTGTTCTTTTATTTCTTCCATTAATGCTAATAATAATTTTTCAAATTTTTTATGATTTTTAAATGTGTTTTTCTTTTCTTTTTCAATTATTTTTTTTAATTTGTTTTTTCTTTTTTCAAATATTTTAATTTTATTATTATTTTCTTTTTCTTTTTTGATTTCTTCTTTATTATTTTTTCTTTCTTCTTTAATGTTAATTTTATTTTTTTCTTTTTTGTTTCTTTCTTTTTTAATTTTTTCTTTGTATACTTTTTCTTTTCTAATTGGTCTTGCATTACCTTTATTTGATTTAAAAACTTCGAATTCTGCAAATCTAGATCTGAAAAATTTATTATATATTGTCGCAAAAACTCCAAAAAATAAAAATATTTGATAGATCCAAATAAAAATATTTAGATAATTTAATGTTTCTCTTGGAATTGTAATGTTTCTTGATTGACTAAGTATTATTCTTATAATTATGTAAAATGGTAATATAACAAGGATTGCTGTTATAAAACTAAATGATTCTTCGTTTTTTTCAAATCTACTTCTTATTCCTTTATATAACATTATGCAAACAGGTATTGCAAAGATAAAAAATAAGATTAATCCTAATTCGTATAAATTTTTAAATTTTCCAAAAATTCCAAGACTTAAAGAATATGCACTTGATATTCCAAAGATTAAACCAAGAGCATATGATATTGAGTAACTACCATTACCATCACTACCCTGTAAATATTCACTCAAGATATTTGATAATATTGATATAAAGAAAAAAGATAAGAAAAATGAATCAATAAAAAAGGAGTATTTTAAATAAAAATTCATAAAAGAATGTGAGGAAGGAAGGAAATTTAGTCCTATAATTAATAGTGATAAAAAAGAAAAAATTGTTGTGAATATTTTGTTGATATTTTGATCCATGTCTTTATAATAAAGAATTGGTTTATAAGATTTTTTATTATTTTTTCTATAATTTATAATTTCTTTATTTTTTTGATTAATTTTTTAATTTCTATGATGTTTATTTTTTATTTTTTAATATTGTTTTTTAATATTTATTTTAAATCTTTATAATATTCTTTTGTTTTATAATATCATTTATTATATCTTATATTTTATTTTTATATATTATGATATTATTACAATTTAACACGTAATTCTATATAATTATAAGAAATTAAAAGAAATAAAAAAATAAAAATAAATAATAAACAAAAATAAAAAAATAAAAATAAATAATAAATAAAAAATAAATAAAAAACAAAAATAAAAAAAACAAAAATAAAAAAATATAAAAAACAAAAATAAAAAAATATAAAAAAGATAAAAAAGATAAAGAGAAATTATAAAAGTAAAAAGTAAAAATATAAATTAAAAATATAAATTAAAAATATAAATTAAAAATTAAAAAAAGTAAAAAAAATAAATTAAAATAAATTAAAACAAATTAACTATTTCGTCTTAATAATGGAGTATCCTCAAAAATCTGTAACAAGAAATAACCATAAGGAGTACTCTTAATCTTCAAATTAAATTTTTCAAAAAAAACATCAATTTTTGTTATTAATGCATATTTATTATTTTTCTTAGCATCAATATATTCGTCAATTAAAGATTGTTGTTCATTTACAATCTTATAAAATTCCATTTTCTCATCCTTTGGAAATAATTTAAAAAAAGCATTTGTTTCTCTTAAAAAATTAGTAATTTCATAAATTACTTGTTTTGAATGAATTTCATTTTGGTTTATGTAAGAATAAATATCTCCTATTATTTTTTTTAATATAACAACACTTTTTGAATAATTTAATTCTTCTGTAGCAAAATATTTTGAAAAGTAAATTGATTGTTTTAATTTTCTTATTACTTTTTCTTCTTCCATTGTTATATATTTTGGTTTTGTATGATTATAAATAAAGGAAGTTTCATAATAAGTTTCCTTAAATAAAAATATTAATTTTGCAAATAATTCATTAGATGTTTTGTCTAATTTTGCTGTTTTTTCTGGATTTGAATGTAATAATATCAATCTAAGTCTATTGTAATTTCTTTGGTCTACATCATCTATTGTTAATCTTTTCTTCTTATTTGGTGATGCAACAGGACTAAACATAATTTCTTTTGAAATTGACAATTTTAAAGATTCTTGAATTATCTCTAAATTTTTTTTTAATTTATAACTATATTGACTATAAACAAAAATATTTTTTTCATCTTTGTGATTGTGAAACAGATAAGATAAAACTAATGATGTGGTTGGATAAAAATTATTTATTTCATTTGAACTATTTGATGTTCTATCAAAAATTGCAAGAGAAAAATCTCTAGGATTTGTTCTTTTGTTATTATTTTCTAATTTATCGTTTTTAATTAATGGCTTAAATTGAATCTGAGAAGTATCAATATAATAATATTCGTTATAATTGTATTTTACAGAATATAATTTTTTAAAATTTTTTATATAAAAATAATAAAGTTTGTCTTTTATTTCAGAAGAAAAAATTAATTCATAATTAAAACTAACATCAATTCTTTTTAATAAATCTTCAAATTCTTTTTTGTTTTTTTCTTTTAATTCATCTATACTCTCTACAGATTTTAATGAATGATATAAATCGTTAATTACTATCTTAAATTTAATATTAACAAAATTTTCCTTGGAGAACTCATCTATCAAATCTAAGAAAAATAAAATTCTTATATATGATAATTCTTTGAATTTTTCATAGTTTGGTAAGGTAAAAACTATACTAAAATCTTCACCATCAAAGAAACTTAGTCTTTTTTTATTAAGTTCGACCTTTAAATCATCATAGTAAGACATCTTAGTTGTTAATTATTGTGATTAATTTTTCAAATTCAAAAGCTATTTCCTTACCTTTATCTTCTAGTTTAATGTATTTTAAACGTCCATCACTTTTAAAACTTATAAGGTCATTTTTTTCAAATTCTTTTAGAACTTTTACTACATGAGAATACGTGCAATCAACTTCTTTACTTATAAGAGACGCGTACATTTTGTTTGTTTTTGAATTTTTCAAACTTAATAAAATCATTATCGGTTTTTCTCTAAAAAATATGTCTATTAACTCATTCATTTTACTAACCCCATACTATATTATTTAATTATTATATATATAAATTATTGTATTATTTATAAAAAATATTTGGATATTATATATAAAAAATTATCCCATTTACTTATCTTTAAATATATATTTTGCTATATATATTTTTCTGTTTATTTTATTATTTATTATTTTATTATCTTTTTATTATTTTATGATTTATTCTGTTTATTTAATCTTTTTATTATTTTATGATTTAATTATTATTTTTATTGTTTTTATTTATTGTTTTTATTGTTTTTATTATTTTTATTATTTATTGTTTTACTATATAAATTAAAGAAATCACAAAAACTTTTCATTCCACATTTTAATCGCAAGCTTACCCTTATACATGTATTTCTCTAATAAATTTTCATCAATAACTTTTTGTTTGTTTTTTTGATGATTTTCGATAAAAAGTGTTAATTTATCTATCAATATTTTCTTTAATTCTCCTGTTAATAAAATTCCTTTTTCATAATCATTTTTAATTTTTTCAATTGCTTTATCATCTTCTTCAAATAGATAATATAACCATTGATAACAAACATCTATTTTAGTATTTCCTCCAAGTTTTCTATGCTCTTCGATTGTTGGTTGTCCTCCTGAAAAAGCATATTTATTTATCTTATTTTTTATTTCTTTAGCACAATCATCTAATAATATTGCCTTATTTGCATTCGTTGCTGACATTTTACCTTCAGTTCCTGTTAATGGAGGTATAAATTTAGATAAAATTGTTGAATTCTTTTTATAACCTAAAGAATTTGCAATATCTCTTTGTAATCTAAAATAAGGATCTTGATCGATTGCACAAGGAATTAAACATTGTCCTTTTTCAAAAAAAGTTGGAACAATTTGAAGTGCTGGATAATTAATCATACCAATGTTTGATTGATTATTAAAACCAAAAATCGCACTTGTTTGTGATAATAAAATTTTTTTTGCTGTTTTCAAATATAAAGGATACATATTTCTTATATATTCTGAATTTCTAAAAATAAATGTTTTATCTGGATTAAATCCAATTGCTGCAATATTTAACAAATCTTTTTGAGTCATTTCTTCAATTGTTTCTAGATTCAAATCTTTTTTGAATAAAAATTTTTCATCATCTGGTATTTGTATATATAAATTACAATCAAAAACATCTTGTAAATATTTTGTAAAAAGAAAAGAAACTAAATGTCCAATATGCATTGAACCTCCTGGACTTCTTCCTGTGTATAAAAAAATATTTTCATTCTTTTTAAAAGATTCAATTACCTTATCAAAATCTCTATGAGAAAAATATAAGTTTCTCTTTAAGAAAAGATGAAATGGAATATTTTTTTTAGCAGATAAATCCTTTAAAAATTTTAAATTATCTTCTGATAAATGTTTTACTCCAAATTCCTCGATTAATTTCTCATAATCGACAATTCCTTCAACCAACCATGGAGTAACATTATTCTTTGTTATTACCATCACCTTTATTTTTTATTTTTATCATTATTGAGTTAGATTGAATTTCTCTTTTTAATCCTAAAAATAAAAACTTAAGTTTTGTTGATGGAATTTTTAATCTTCCAATAATATCAAATCTTGCTACAACATCAAAAGTAATAATTCTTTCTTCGTAAGGTTCAAAAATTTTAAATTCCCAAACCATATCAAAATCATTTTCTTTTTCATTAATATATTTTGGTTTTAAAACACCAAATTCTTTAGAAGGAATATATTCTATTAAATTTGGTAAATTTTCAACGATTCTTAAATTATGTATTTTTGTTCCTGTATTATTTTTAATATACAATAAAAATCTAATATTTTTTATTCCTGATGATTCATATATCTTTTTTACTTCTTTTTTAATTGTAATTGGTTTTTTGAAAAATATATAAACTCCTGTTGATATTGCTAAAACTATTATTAACAATAATAAAATAACATAATTATATTTTACTTCTAAACTATATTCTTTAAAAGGTTCAACATTAATTAACAATTTATTATCTTTTATTTCTGATTTTGTATCGATAACATAACTTCTAAATAATTTATTAAAGAAATTATCTTTAAAATCAAATTCTTTTGTATCATTAATGTTTCCATTAAAAGAAACATTGTAATATTCGATTTTTTTTAAAAAACCTAAATCAGAATCATAAACATAATCTAATTCTGGACTATATTCTGGAATAATTAAATCCAATGTATTTTTTGCTTCTGTTTTATTACCATCAATTACTTCAATAGTTAATTTTGAATTCAAAGGTAATTGTTTTTCTGAAATTTTAAATTGAAAATTTGTTGAATATTCACTAATATCTTCCATTTTAAAACTTATTTGCTTATTGTAAATATCAGAAGAAATCTTAAGAGTTAAATTATTCAATTTTTTTGGATTTAATTTTGACAATTTAATATTTAAAAAAACATCATCATTTGGTATAAATTTTTCTTTATTTAATATAGAATTTAAAACTAAAAAAGTTACATAATCCATTTTAACTTCGTCTTTTGTGTAAATATACAAAGATGAATTATATTCTTCATTATTTGGTTGTGTTGTAAATCTTAAAGAAACTCTTGATAATCCTACTTTTTGATCTTTTTGTTCTAAATATAATAAAAAATTGATTTTTTCATTTTTTCCAACATTTAAAAAATATGGTTCAGTGTAATAATTCCAACTTGGAGAATTTAAGATTAAACCTAAACTTTTTTCCATACTATCTGTATTTTGATAAGTAACATTGAAAACTGCTTTTTCATCTTTGAAAACATCTATTTCTGTTTTTTCAATATTCAATGAACTTGATAAAACCATAGGAGTAATCAATAATATAAATACTAACAATAAAATAACTTTTTGAATAGGTTTCTTTTTTTCCATAACACCACTTAAAATATTATATCTAATTCTTTTTTTAAATATTTCTATTATTACTATTTTTTTTTGTTTTTTTGTTTAGATTTTTTGCTTTTGTTTTAAAAAATATTCTATATTTATTATCAAATTTAATATTATTAATTTGATATTATTAATATTAAATATTTTAAAAATACAATAAAATATAATAAAATATAATGAAATCAAAATATAACATATTTTAAATAATATCCTTAAAATAATATCTTAAAATGTTATATAATAAATATAAATATTACAATATTAATATAATATTGATATTATACTGATATTATATTAATTGAAAATATATTAATTGAAAATTTTGATATTTCTTAAACTAATTTACTCTAATAAAACTCCATATCCTATTAATCTAAATTTTGCACCAATTCTTCTAGAAATTGCAATCTTAGAATTAAAATTAGCACACAATGGAAGTTTTAATGAACAATAAATCTTTTTACCCTCTAATTTTGTAACAATTCCTACAGTTGATGTTGAATTACAATTAAGCATTAAAATTTCTCCTTTTTTTATTGGTTCAACTTTTTCATTTTTATATTTAATCATTCTTTCAACAATATTTACTTCCAATTTTACTTCATTATGAACTGGAGGTAGTTTTCCAACTTTTCCAACAATATTTCCAACCAAAGAATCCGCTTTTACGATTGAAGGATCAAGTGTAGTAAGTAAAGCAATTGAACCACCTGGTAAAGCATGTTCCAATTCTTCTTTGTCTGATTTTATTTGAATTATTTTTGTTTTTAATGGTTTATTTACAAATTTATTATTTTCTTTTGCAATTAAACCTGGTGCAATTTCAATTTCATCATTTAATTCTAATTTTCCATCAAGTAACGCTCCACCTAAAATTCCACCAATCATTTTATCAAGTTTAGTTCCAGGTCTATTTATATCAAAACTTCTTGCTATAACAAAGAAAGGATCTTTTGATTCATCTCTTTTTGGTGTTGGTATTTTTTCTTGAATTGTTTTTACTAAAACATCTAGATTTGCTCCATGTTGAGCTGACATTGGTATTATTGGTGCATCTTTATAATCAGTATCTTTTAGAAATTCTTTAATCTTATTATAATTTTCAACAGCTCCTTCTTTTCCAACCAAATCTATTTTATTTTGAACAAAAATAACATTTTTTATACCCATAATTTGAAGAGCCATAACATGCTCAACTGTTTGTGGTTGTGGACATTCTTCATTTGCAGCAACTAAAACAATTGCTCCATCAAAGATAGCTGAACCTGAAAGCATAATCGCAATTAAACTTTCATGACCTGGTGCATCAACAAATGAAATTCTTCTTTTTAGTGAACCAGAAAATCCACACTTAGGACATTTTTCTTGAGAAAAATAAAGATCACAATTATCACAATATTTTACATCAGCATTTGCATATCCTAATTTAATAGTAATTCCTTTTTTTAATTCTTCTGAATGCGTATCTGTCCATTTTCCTGATAATTTTGATATTAATGTTGTTTTTCCATGATCAACATGTCCTACTAATCCAATATTTATTTCTGGTTGTTTATTATTCATTTTTTCACCACATGAGTTTTTTGTTTAATTGTTTGATTATTTTTTTTGTTTATTTTTTTTTGTTTTTTAATTAATTAAAATTTTTATAAAGATATAAGAAAACTAAAAATAAAAAATTGAAAATTAAAATTTAATTAATAAAATATTATTAAAAAATCAAAATCTTCTTCTGAAATTATTATTAGGTTTTCTTTCTTGAGTAATTTCCTTTTTTGGAATAAACAAGTTATGTTTTGATTCTCCTTTTATTTCTTCGATTATTTTTTTTACTATAGGTGCAACAGGATCTAACTTAACTCTATTTTGGAAATCGACATAACTTTCAAATTTATTCATTTTTCTTTCATCAATAATTGTCCACATATTCTTTTTTCCAATTCCTGCTAATAACTCAAAAACATGCATTCTAGATGTCATAGGTTGAGCTAAATTATAAAATTTAATATATTTTTCCTCATCGTTTTTTACAACAGTTTCTATAACAAATTCCAGTTCTGTTTTTGCAGTTGTAGTTAATTTATCATATGGAATCCTTTTTATTCTTTCAACAACATCATTTGTTTTATAATTAATATCAAATTTTTCTTGACTTTGCATAGGTTTATCTTCTTTCAAGCAAGCCTCTATTAATGAAAAATCCGTTGTATTAATTGTCAAAACAACTGGTTTTGCCTTTTTAAAAGACATAAATTCGTCTGGATAACCGTCTTTTAAGTAATCCAACACTAAAACAAAATTTGGTTCCATATATATCACCTTATATTTTGAAAATATAATAACTATAAAAATGTTAACCAATATTAATGTATTTATATCTTTTTTGTTTTTTGTTTATATCTTTGTTTTTTCTTTTTTTTTAATATTATTGTTTTTTTATTTTTTATCTCTTTAATCTAAATATACCATTGAATTAAAATATATTAATGATAATGATAACAATAATGATAATAAATAATAATAATAGTAATAAAATATAATGATAATAAAATATAATGATAATGACAACAAAAAAAAATATTTTGATAAAAATGGGAGAAACAAGTTGGAAAAAAATAAAAAAAAATAAAAAAAATACTAAATATGTACAAAAAAAATAAAAAAAATTCAACAAAATAAAAAAAACCAATGGACAAACCAACATTAAATTTAAAAACAATTTGAATGTATTATTATTTTATCAAACTTAAAATTAAAAAATAAAATAATAAATATATATTAAAAAATAAAATAACAAAACAATTATTAAAATAATAATAATAAAAAAAAAATGTAATAATAATATGTAATAATAATATAATATAACTTAATAAAACTATAAAATAGATAAAAATGGAAAATAAAGATAACAAAAATAATAAAAATAAAACAAATAATTTTACCTTAGAAAACTTTTCTTTAAATGAAAATAATTCAATTGGAGAAAAAACAAATATAAAAAAAACAAATGTAACAAACACAAAAAAGATTTCCAATGAAATAAATAATAATAACAATAATAATAATTTTGATATTAATAATAATAATAATAATAACTATAATATTAATGATAATAAAAAGAATAATATTTATGATAACAATAATTACATTAATAATAATGATTACAAAATTGAAAAAGAAATAAATAAAACAAAAATAATCAATCAAAAAAAAACTTTAAATAAAGAAGAAATAAATAATATAGAAATAAAACAAGATAATGAAAAAACAAAAGAAAATAATGAAACAATTTTTAAAAATAATAAATTAGATTTCATGAAAAAAGAACTAAAACCTAGATTATATCAAGAAGTAATATTTGCAACAACATATACAAAAGATCCATTAATTGTTCTTCCTACAGGACTTGGAAAAACATTAATTGCAATGCAATTTATTCAATATCATATAACAAAAAATGATAAAAAAATCTTATTACTTGCACCAACAAAACCACTTTGTATGCAACACGAAAAATCTATACAAGATCATTTTAATATAACTACAATGCTTTCAACAGGACAAGTCTCTCCTGAAAAAAGACAAGAAGAATATAATAAATCACAAATAATAATTTCAACTCCACAAACTATCGAAAACGATCTTATAACAAAAAGAATTAATCCTGAAGATTTTTCACTTGTTATATTTGATGAAGCTCACAGAGCAATGGGAAATTATGCATATACTACAATTGCAAAATTATTTAAATTGAAAAATAAAAAAATTAAATATTTATCACTAACAGCATCACCTGGAACTGATTATGAATCAATAAAACTAATAACAAAAAACCTATATATAAATTACATCGAATTTAGAACAGAATCTGATCCTGATGTTAGACCATATGTACAAGATAAAAATATAAAATATTTGGAAATTGATTTACCACCAATTTTTGAAGATATAATAAAAAAAATAAATAAGTTTTTGAATTCAATAATTCAACAACTAAATACTATTGGAGTATTAGATTCAAAATCAAATTCATCTATTAATAAAACAAAAATATTAATGTTACAAAACTACATTCATAAAGATTTATTAAAAAACAAATCAACAGAAAATTTTAAAGCAATTTCACTTTGTGCTCAATATTTAAAAATCGATTATGCAAAAGAATTAATAGAATCACAAGGAATTGCCTCTTTTGTTCATTATCTTGAAAAAATATGGATAGACTCTGAAACAACTAAAACAAAAGCACTAAAAGAAATCGCATCAAACACAGAAATGAAACAAGCATTTTTCTTAGCAAAAAGTCTTTATTCAAAAAACATTGAACATCCTAAATTAGATTACATAAAAGAATTAGTTTCAAAGATACTAAAAAAAGATAAAAATACAAAATTAATCATTTTTAATCAATACAGAGAATCAATAAAAAGAATTATAGAGACACTTGAAGATGTTGAAGATGCAAAACCAATAGCATTTTTTGGACAATCAACAAAATCAGATAAAGGTCTTTCTCAAAAACAACAAAAAGAAATCATAGAAAATTTTAGAGAAGGTAAATTTAACATTTTAATTGCAACAAGTGTTGCAGAAGAAGGATTAGACATTCCAACTGTTGATAATATTATATTTTATGAACCTGTTCCAAGTGCAATAAGACAAATTCAAAGAAGAGGAAGAACAGCTAGACATAATACAGGAAATATTTTTATTTTAATATCAAAAAACACAAAAGATGTTGCATATAAATGGGCAACAAAAAACAAAGAATCAAATATGTGGACAAATTTATCAAAAATAAAAAAAGAATTTGAATCTAAAACAACAATTCAAGAAGAATTATCTGAAATCTTATATTCAGATATAAAGATAATTGTTGATCAAAGAGAAAAAAATTCAAATATAACAAAATTACTTGCCTCATTTACCAAAGACATTGAATTAAAAACATTAGAAATAGGAGATTATATTTTAAGTAATGATGTTTGCATAGAAAGAAAAAGTGTTATTGATTTTGTAAATTCATTAATAGATTCAAGATTATTTGAACAATTAAAAAAAATAAAAAAATACTCAAAACCAATATTAATAATAGAAGGAGAAGATGATTTATATTCTGTTAGAAAAGTTCATGCAAATGCAATTAGAGGATTTATTAGTTCTATTACGCTTGATTATAATATTCCTATAATAAGAACAAGAAATGAAGAAGATACTGTTAATTATCTAATTCAAATTGCAAAAAGAGAACAATTAGAAAGAAAAACTATATCATTAAAACATTGGAATAATTCTTCATCAATTGAAGAACAAATAAAAAATATCATATGCACATTTCCAAATGTTGGAGAAAATAATTCAAAAAGACTTATTAAATATTTTAAATCAATAAAAAATCTATCAAATGCTAAAATAGAAGAATTAAAAGAAATAGAAGGAATTGGAGATAAACTTGCAAAAAAAATATATGAAACAATAAATTACGAAATAAAATAATATAATAAAATATATGATAATAAAAATAAAATAAATAAAAAATAATAAATAAATATAGTCTTTAAATAATTTTTTCATTATTCTATATCTAAATAAACAAAAAAAATATAAAGAAACAAGACAAAACTATTTTAATCTATATATAATCGATAAAAATTAATTAAAGATAATTTAAATTAAAAACATTTATATATATCTTTTAATTTAAAAAGTATAGATTAATTTACAAAAAGATATACTGGTGTTTAAATGGCTAGCTTTGAAGGTATGCTTGTTTTATTAGATAAAATTGGATTTTTTTCGGTAATTGTACCATTTATTCTTGTTTATGTAATTATTTTTGCATTACTTGAAAAAACAAAAGTTTTAGGTACAATAGATATTAAAGTTGGAAACAACACAGAAACTCTTACTAGAAGCAATTTTAATGCAATTGTTGCATTTTCAATTTCAATATTATTTGTTGTTGCAAAAAATCTTGTTTTTGCAATGCAAGAATTTATGAATTGGGTTGTTATATTAATTATATTATCAATGTCAATCGTTCTAGCTTTTGGATTTTTAGGAGGAGATATTGGAGAATTTTTTAAATCAGAAGAAAATAAAAAATTTATGAAAGTATTTAAACCTATTTTATTATTAATAATAATACTTATAATGGTAATTGCATTAATAAAATCATTTACTGGAGTTAATGTAATTCAATCATTTTTTGAATGGATAAAAGGAAGTGCAGATGGAACAAATAGTGATTCAATCACTGCTTTATTATTCTTTTTAGTATTAATAGGAGTTGTCGCTTTTATCACAAAAAAACCAAATCATAATAATAGTTAATAAAAAATAATGAAAAAAAGAAGTGAAAAAAATGGATAAAAAAAATAAAATGATGATATTTTTATTTTCAATAATAATATTTTCAAGTTTTGGATTGTCAGCAAAAGAAGCTTTAGATACTAAATTAGGAGGAGTTTTAGAAACTTGGAAAGACTGGGGTCTTTTTGATATTGTTTTTCCTTTAATTCTAATATATTTAATAGTATTTCTTGCATTTTATAAAGCAAAAATATTTAGTTCCATTACTGGTGAAGAAAGAAAATTTAGTGCAATAACAGCATTTGTTGTTTCTGCAATTGCATTAGTTCCTCATATTGCTTATCCTGCTTCAAGATATGATGTAATTTATATTATTAATAATGCTTTACCTAAAATAACTTTAAGTTTAACCATGATTATATTCATCTTAGTAATGTATGGAATATTATTTGGTCCAATGGGAGATGATGAAAAACCATTTAAAAAAAAAACAATGGCTTGGATTTCTATAATATTAGTTTCATTTATATTTATAGATTCAGCAGTTGGAGAAGAAGGTTGGATGTTAGGAGGTATTTTTGCTTACATCAAGAATTTCTTTGGAAGTGAAGATCTACTTGCTTTTACATTTTTTGTAATACTTGGAGTAATCATGTGGTTTATTACAAAACCAGTTGAAAAATCAGCTGAGAAAAAAAAAGATAAAGAATTTAAATTAGTAGAGAAATAGATTAAAAATGTTTTTTGATAATATATTTGGAAGTTTTTATACAATCGTTATAGTTTTATTTGCAGGTTCAATTTTTTTTGCATTACTTGAAAAATCAAAATTATTTTCAAACTCTGATGGAAAATCAATTGGATGGTTAAATGCATTACTTGCATTTTCTGCAGCTTTTTTTGTTGCAATAAGTCCATTTGTACAAAATCTTTTAAGAATTATGACAAGTTATATGACAATTTTAATTGTATTAGGTTTTTTTATTCTATTTGTTTTTTATATCTTTAATTATAATGACAATGATGTAAAAATGGCTTTAGGTGAAGATGAAAAAGCTTTATCTACCATTTTATTTATAATAATATTAGTAATCTTAATAATTTCACTAGCAAGTTCAATGGGAAGTGATTTACTTAATAAAGAGGTAGAAACGTCTACAATGTCAGGAATTGATTTATCAACTACCACTCAAACAAGCAATCCTTCAAATTACAACTCAAGTGAATATCTTAGTGCTTATGAAGAATCAAATAAAGAAGTATTTTACGAAACAAATTCAAACAATCAATTTGAAGAAAATGTTTTTAATGCATTATTTGATTCAAAAGTATTAGCAATAATTTTATTTTTTTTATTTGCAATAATTTTCGTTAGTCAAATAAATAATAATAAACCAATAAATTAAAAATAATCAATAAATTAATGAAAAGAAATAAAAAAAACAAATAATAATAATATAGGTGAAAAAAATGAAAAAAAAAATACAAATGGTTTTTTTACTTTTTTTAGTAACAACTTTATTTATAGGTTGTGATAAACAACAAACTCAAGGAGAAGTACAAAACTTAGGTAATTTTAAATCTACAATAAAAGATTTAGATGTAAAGATAAGCGATTATACTAGTTTTTTTGATTCAGGAAAATATACAATATACACAAGAAGTGATACAATTGGAAACGATATTAATGAAGAAATTTATTTTACTGTAACAAATAATGGAGAAAAATTTGCTGAAAATGTAAAAATTGGATTAACAGGAGATGTTAAAGCTGATGAAAATATTATTATTAATCCAAATACATACAAAACATTAGAATCACAACTTAGAATAGGAAGTGATTATTCAAGAGAAGAATATTTTGTAATAAAACAAATAAACACTAGATTTTCAAGAAATATTAATCTAGGATATTATTATTTATATGATTACAAAACAGATTTAAATACAATCATTTGCCTTGAAAGTCCTTACATTAGAACAGAATTACAAAAATGTAATCCAAGAGGAGATCTTGAATTTGAATATAGTTCTGGACCTTTAGGAATTGTTTCTGTTAATCAAGATGCAGTAAGACAAGACAATAGTTTCAAATATACATACAGAATAACATTAGACAACTCTGTAGGAGGAAAATTTGGAATAAATAAAAATGATGACAGTGGATTTAAAACTGATGTAAACACAGGAAGATTTGAAAATGAAATAAAAATGAAAATCAATAAACCATTAAGTCAAGCTTCATTAACATGTAAAAATGGAAGAAGAACAACTGTTACAAGTTTAGGAAGTGATGAATATTCAATAAAATTCTTTAACACTGAATTAAATCCTACCATTGAATGTGAATTAATAATTTCAGAAAATCTAGCTAATGGAAAAAATTTCTTAACAACAAGTTTTAGTTATATTTTTTATAATGAAAAATCAATTGTTGTAAGAAATGAATATGAAGACTTAGATATGATTTAAGGGTTTGCAATGAATAAATCAATCCATTTGTTTTTTTCTTTTTTTTTATTATTATTTTTTTTAAGTTGTGATGTAATTCCTTCTAATACACTAAATAATAAAAATACAAATGATCTATTAAATATTAATATAATTAATGATAAATCTTATGAAAATTCTATATTAATTCATAATAAAATAAGAAATTATTTATCTTTTGAAATTAAAAATAATAATGAAATAACTCCTGAATATTTTACTCTTGAAATGTTTGGACATAGTTTTGGACCTAATTATATAATGATAGAACCTTTAAATTTTTATTTGTCTAAAGAAGAATTAAAATATGAAAAATCTTTTGAAAACAAAAATTATATGGATTTTACAATTGAAACAAATCTAAAAGAAACATCACAGAAAAATATTTTATTACCATATAGATATTCTTTCAATTATTTTTCAATAAATAATCTTGATATATGTTTTTCATATGCAAACAATTATGAAAAAAATTGTCCTAAAAATTTAAATGTTGCACAAAGTAAATCTCCATTAAAATTAATTTCAATAGTTGCTGATAAATATTATCAAGAAGATAATAAATTTATAACTGAATATATTTTTAAAATTGAAATGCCTAAAGATTATATTTTATCATCTGATTTAAAAACTAATTATAATAATATAGATTTATCAAATGAAACAAAAAATTCTTTTATTATTAGTTTTATTGATAATAACAATATAGAAATTAATTGTAAAAATTATGAAGGTTTAAAAATATCAAAAATAAATGAAAAAAAATATAATGCTGAATTTAATAGTAGAATTGATTCGATAGCACTTTCATGTAGTTTTTCATCAGATCAAAGAACAGATTTTTTTAATTTACCTATTCAATTAAAATTTGAATATGTTTATTTTAAAACAAATTCTTTAAAATTATTTATTGACAAATAATCTTTTATCTTTTAATATACTAAAAAAATAATATTAAATTAAATCATTATCTTTAAAACTATAATATGAATCTTTTGTCAATATCAAATGATCTAACAAAGGAATTCCTAACATTTTTCCTGCTTCATAAATTATATTTGTTATTCTTTTATCTTCTTCTGATGGTTCATTTTGATTGGAAGGGTGATTATGAGCAATTATTATTGAACATGAATTATTTTGTATTGCATGATTAAATATTTCTCTTGGGTGTATTATACATTCATTTAAAGAACCTTTAAAAATAGTTTTCAATGATATAATATTACTTGCTGTATTTAGACACATTAAGATTAATCTTTCTTGATTTATATCATCTATTTCTTTTATGAAAATATTATAAGCATCATCTGAATTCTTTATCTTAGTAATATCTTTATGAGATTTTATTTTATTTAGTCTTCTATGAATCTCAATCATTGCTAAAATCTCACAAGCTTTCACTTCACCTATTCCTTTAAATTCTTTTAATTTTTTTAAATTTAGATTTTCAAATTCTGTTTCAGGATATTTTGTTAGAATTTTTTGTGAAACATCTATAACATTTTCTTTTTTTGTACCTGTCTTTATTATTATTGCTAAAAGCTCTTGAAAAGATAATTCTTTTAATCCGAATTTAATTAATTTTTCTCTTGGTCTTAATATAAAATCAATATCTTTTATTTTCATACACTAAAAATGTTTTACTAATATATAATAAAAACTTAGATTTGTTGCAATTTTTAATAATTGTTACATTTAATAATATATAACATAACAATAGAATAATAGAATAATAAGCACTCAGAGGGATTATCACCAAACTTTTTTATGCGAAAAAGTTTGAACAAAACGCATTTACTTTAGAAAAGTAAACAAAGAAAACCGGTAAACAGTAAGCTGTAATTAAAATATAGGAAATTTAAATAATAGAATAATAAGCACTCAGAGGGATTATCACCAAACTTTTTTATGCGAAAAAGTTTGAACAAAACGCATTTACTTTAGAAAAGTAAACAAAGAAAACCGGTAAACAGTAAGCTGTAATTAAA